>JBGUQP010000283.1:0-2409 GCA_045131145.1 Lachnospiraceae bacterium
AATACGGAAAAGTCAAACAAATTGCACAAAACCCCTTCTTCTTGTTTTTATATCAGAATAATGCTAAAATAACAGAGATTGCAGTATTTTACGGAGGATGTTATGGAAAGTTTCAGCAAGTTTGCCAGCAGGTTTGAGAAAAACCTTAATCTTAACAGAAATATGCAGGGAAGGGACAGTTCGGACAGGTTGAGGGCTGAGCGTGAATATGAAAGACGCAGGCTTGAAAGGAATCAGGTAAATATCGACCAGATAAAGGAAGTTGTTGCCGATTCCAACAGTGACCAGCTGGATGCCATACAGGATCTTTTCTATGATGAGAGGGTTGACAGGGAGGCATCCGGTAAGGAACTTCTCCGTGCCGTGGATAATAACCAGAAGCTTCTTAATAAGAACTTCCGTCTCCTAAGTGATATGAAGGATGATCTTGACTCTGATGACGGTCTTGATTTCAGGGAATTGTCTGAGGCAAATAAGGAAGAGATATTAAAGGCTGTATTCTCAAACGAGGATCTTCTTAAACAGATCCTAGAGAACACGGATCTTTTAAAAACTCTCAAGGAAGAGCTTATAGATAAGAAGGTTGAGGAAGCGAAGGAAAAAGAGGACAATACCTTCGATAAGGCATCTGCTGAGAAGGCTTTTATAGATCTTGAAGACCATGTTCATAAGGAGAACGTTAAGTGTTATCGTAATGTTCAGGCAGCCATGGAAGAAATGGATGAAAAATCCTATGGCAGGCTTAAGAAGGGAATGGACACTCTTAAGGGACTTCTGATCGCTGCAGTAGTTTTAGGGGCAGCCAATCTTATCTTTATAATTTGTCAGTATCTGCATCTTATCTGATATCTTTGTTTGCTATAATAAGGGGAACGGTTAACAGGGGATATGCCGGCTAGGTTTACAAGGATAATAAAATACCATCATGTGGCCACTATGCTTATAGTCGGGCTTTTAGCTTTTATCGTCGATTTCGGATCGGTGGGTAAGGTTACGGGCAAGACAAGCAGGGTGACCATTTTTGTTAACGGTAATGCTGTCGGTGTTGTAGAAAATGCCGAGGGTGTTGAACGTTTGGTCACCGAAGCCAGGAAGAAGCTGGCGAGGGAGTCAAATGACCTTGTGCTCATAAACTGTGATATCCGTACCAATGAAAAAACCGATGTCTTTAACCAGATAAACGATGAAGAAACGATCATAAACAACATATACAAGGTCTTCTCTGAAAATGTCTTTAAGACAAAGGAACCGGTATATGAAGTAAAGATCAATGAATTCACGGTCAACCTAAGGACGGCAGATGAAGTACATCAGCTCCTTATAAGGGCCAAATCCCAGTATGACGAAACAAATGAATACAGCGTAGACCTGATACCCGATCCCACAAGGGAACTAAACGTGCTTACCACCTCCATGTATAAGACCGCGGAATCGGAAGATAACGGCGATATCGTACTCTTTCCCAAGGCCGGAGCCTCCGATAAATTCGGGAGGATCTTTGATTCTGCCCTCAAGCAGGATGTATCAGAATTTCATTTTGGTGTAAAAAGCCTCGATTTCGGCGAAAATGTCGAGGTCGTTCAGGCTTATGCCGATCCGGCTAAGATAAGCTCCCTGGAAGAGGCCATCGCACTTGTTACCAAGGAAACAGAAAAGAGCAAGATATATGAAGTGGAAGCAGGTGACTCTCTCTCCCTTATCGCCCAGAAGAACAATACCACTATCGAAAACCTTATGGCCTTAAATCCCGAAACCCTGCCAAGTGAAAAGGCAATGATAAGGCCCGGTGATGAATTAAAAGTCAATTCACCGGAACCCGAACTGTCGGTAGTTCGCATGGAAGAAGTGTATTATGAAGAAAATTACAATAAACCTATAGAATACGTAGACAACGATAACTGGTTCACAAATGAGAGCAAGGTCATCACAGAACCTGTTGAAGGCTTCCGTAAGGTTGTTGCCGATGTTACCTACAGAAATGACAGTGAGCAGTCCCGTGATATAATATATGAAGATGTTGTGGTAGAAGCTATAGCCAAGGTGGTCGAGCGCGGTACCAAGGTTCCTCCCACATATCTTAAGCCGATTTCCGGCGGAAGGCTGTCATCAGGCTTTGGTAAGAGGAAGGCTCCCAAGAGAGGGGCATCCACCTTCCATAAGGGAATTGACTGGGCTACCCCTGTCGGTACCGCCGTTTGTGCTTCTTCCGGCGGTGTTGTTTCAAGGGCAGGATGGGGATCCGGTTACGGCTATGTTGTCATGATAGACCACCCTGACGGCAAGCAGACAAGATACGGCCACTTAAGCAAGATCCTTGTTAAGAGCGGTCAGTCTGTCAAACAGGGGCAGAAGATCGCCCTGTCGGGTAACACGGGTGTCAGTACAGGTCCACATATCCATTTCGAAATT
>JBGUQP010000284.1:0-5289 GCA_045131145.1 Lachnospiraceae bacterium
TGATCATGACGTTGATTATGCTGGTCCTTGGAAGTCTGTCATCATTAGGCTACGGGCCTCTTGCTTCCGTTACTGTGCTGGGAATGCAGTTCCTTGATTTCTTTGATTTTATAACCAATTCGGTAATGATGCCGATCTCGGCGTTTGCAATATGTATTCTTATAACGCGATATATGGGTATCGGGAAGATCGAAGAGGAAGTGATGCTTGACGGGCATCCCTTCAGAAGAAGAAAAGTCTTCAGATTCTTCATACGGTACATGTGTCCTATATTTGTCGTTATAATACTCTTAAGTTCGGTCGCGAATGTACTTGGGTTTATCCGGATGTGATAACAGTATTTCAATTACGCTGTAAATATGATAAAATATTGCGATATAGCGGATAACTATTTATATGAAAACGGAGGAGATTATGAAGATTTACGACGAACTGGTTGCCAGGGGACTTATCGCCCAGGTGACGGATGAAAAGGGAATAAAGGACCTTATCGATAACGGTAAGGCTGTATTCTATATAGGTTTCGACCCTACGGCCGACAGTCTGCATGTGGGCCACTTTATGACACTGTGTCTTATGAAGAGGCTGCAGATGGCCGGCAATAAGCCCATCGCACTTCTCGGAGGCGGTACAGGCATGATCGGTGACCCTTCCGGCAAGACCGATATGCGTAAGATGATGACTAAGGAGACGATCGCCCATAACATTGAGTGCTTTAAGAAGCAGATGAGCAGGTTCATTGACTTTTCGGAAGGCAAGGCAATAATGGTAAACAATGCCGACTGGCTTATGGATCTTAATTATGTTGATATGCTTCGTGAGGTCGGCCCTTATTTCTCGGTATCAAATATGCTCAGGGCCGAGTGCTACAAGCAGCGTATGGACAGGGACGGCGGACTTACCTTCCTTGAGTTTAACTATATGATAATGCAGTCATACGACTTCCTTGAGCTTTACAGGAAGTACGGATGCAACTTACAGTTTGGCGGCGATGACCAGTGGTCGAACATGCTGGGCGGCCGTGAACTTATCCGTAAGAAGCTTGGCAAGAATGATGCCGAGGCAATGACGATAACCCTGCTCCTTAACTCAGAGGGAAAGAAGATGGGAAAGACGGAGAAAGGCGCAGTATGGCTCGATCCGGAGAAGACCACGCCGTATGACTTTTACCAGTACTGGAGAAATGTTGCGGATGCCGATGTTCTTAAGTGTATCCGTATGCTTACCTTCCTGCCTCTTGAAGAGATCGATAAGATGGATAAGTGGGAAGGAGCTCAGCTTAATGAGGCCAAGGAGATCCTTGCCTTCGAGCTTACCAAGCTTGTACACGGTGAGGAGGAAGCCGTTAAGGCTCAGAATGCTGCCCGTGCGATCTTTACATCGGGTGATTCTACCGACATGCCTACCGTAGAGATAACTTCGGAGGATCTTAAGGACGGAGCCATCGATATCCAGGCGATCCTTGTTAAGGCAGGGATGGCTACTTCAAGGTCTGATGCAAGAAGAAGCGTAGAAGGCGGCGGAGTTACCGTAGACGGCGAGAAGGTTACCGATCTGTTCTTAAGCTTCAAGCCGGAAGACTTTGGTGACGGCAAGGTAGTTAAGAAGGGTAAGAAGAACTTCAAGAAGGTAGTGTTTAAGTAAAGGGAAGAATGAGGACAGAAGAACCGTCCCCGTGTCTTATGTGACACTTTAGCTCAGAGTAAAAGTGTCACATGGGAAATGTGTCAGTAAGGGTAGAATGAAGATCAATATACTGGAATATTTAAAAGAGGCGGCTGCAAAGTCACCCGAGAAATGTGCATACTTCGATGAGGAGATAAGCTATACCTACGGCCATATGCTTGATGAAGTCAAGGCCATAGGTACCAAGCTTATCAAGAAGCTGAATGTAAAGTGCAGGCCTGTCCTTATCTATATGGAGAAGTCGCCGGCTGTTCTGGCTGCCTTCTGGGGTACCGTGGCGAGCAGGAACTTCTATGTTCCCCTTGATACCAATATGCCGGATATGCGTATAAGGCTTATAGTCGAGAACTTAAAGCCCGCGGCCGTTATAACGGACATGGCCCATTACGACCTTGCAAGGAAGTTCTCCAATAATGTCTTTATATTTGAGGAGATGATCGAGACTCCAGTTGACGAGGAACTTCTTAATAAGAGGATGTCCCAGGCCATCGATACGGATCCTGTGTATGTGCTCTATACTTCGGGTTCGACAGGCGTGCCCAAGGGGGTTGTTGTAAGCCATCGTTCACTTATAGATTACGTTGAGCAGTTCTGCAATGAGATCGATATAAGGGAGGATGACATTATAGCCAACCAGGCTCCCTTCTATTTTGATGCATCCCTTATCGATATTTACTGCACCCTTAAGGCGGGCGGTTCAATGGGTATCGTGCCCCTTGAGTACTTTTCGATTCCCCTTAAGCTGCTTGACTTTTTACAGAAATATGAGATAACTACCGTGCGATGGGTACCTTCGGCAATGAAGATGGTATCCACCTTCAAGGGCTTTAAGTCAATACATCCCGATAAACTGCGCAAAGTCATCTTCGGTGCGGAATCTATGCCTACGAAGGTATACAATTACTGGAAGGATAATTACCCCGATGCAGTGTTCGTGCAGATATACGGACCTACCGAGATAACCGGTGTGTGCACTTACTATATCGTGAACAGAGATTATGCCGATGATGAGACGATACCGATCGGCAGGGCCTTTAAGAATACCGAGGTATTCCTGCTTGACGAGGATGACAAGCTCATAACACGTTCGGACATCACGGGTGAGATGTGCGTAAAGGGTTCATGCCTTGCACTCGGATACTATAATGCAAGGGAGAAGAGTGATGAGGTGTTCGTACAGAATCCGCTGAATCCTTACTACAACGAGAAGATATACAGGACAGGAGATCTGGCAAAGTATAATGACCGCAAGGAGCTTGTCTTCGTATCCCGTAAGGACTTCCAGATAAAGCATATGGGCCATCGTATAGAGCTTGGTGAGATCGAGACCGCCGTAATGGCCCTTCCAAACATGAAGAATGCATGCTGCCTGTTCGAGCAGGAGAAGCAGAAGATAATCCTCTTCTATGAGTCGGATAACTATGATGATATATCGATCATGGAAGAGCTTAAGAAACGCCTTCAGCGTTATATGCTGCCAAACGTACTGCACAAACTGGATGAGATGCCCATGCTTCATAACGGCAAGGTTGACCGTGTGAAGCTTAAGGGTATGATTTAGATAAATATAAAGGAGTAATAAAATGGACACTATAATCGAGATACTCAAGGGAGTTCATCCCGAGGTTGACTACGAAACCGAAACCGGTCTTATTGACAAGAGGATATTCGATTCCTTCGATGTTGTGAACATCGTAGGAGAGCTTATGGATGAGTTCGATATCGAGATAACGGCCGAGCATATGGTTCCCGAGAACTTCAATTCGGCACAGGCAATTTATCAGCTGGTACAGTCATTAGAGGAAGAGTAATTAAATGTCCTTTATTTCGATCACTTTTGCTCTGTTTGTTGTCTGCGCGCTTGCGGTGTATTACATCATACCGAAGAAGATAAGGTGGGTGGTGCTGCTTATCGCAAGCTATGTCTTCTATACATGGACAGGCTTTGATAACCTGGCATTTATCCTGATCACAACCGTGTCGGCATATGTATGCGCAATGCTCATTGAGAAGAGGAGTGCAGAGCAGAAGAAGTACTTAAGTGAGAATAAGGAAACACTTACCAAAGAAGAGAAGAAGGCCTATAAAGCAGGTGTTAAGAAGAAACAGAAGCTGATACTTGCATCGGGGCTTTTACTCAACTTTGGTATTTTAGTGTATTTAAAATATGCCGACTGGGCCATAGCCTATATCAATCTCTTCAGGTTAAGCAGGTTCGGCCGGACTGACTTTATACCCTTTAAGAATTACATAATTCCGCTGGGTATTTCCTTTTATACCTTCCAGACCATGGGGTATCTTATCGATATTTATTACGGTAAATACGAACGGGAACATAATTTCTTTAAATTTGCCCTTTTTACTTCGTTTTTCCCTCAGATAGTGCAGGGGCCTATCAGCCGGTTCGGTGATCTGGCGCCTGAACTGTTTAAGGAAGTGACATTTGATTTTGACAGGATAAAGTCAGGCTTCTACCGCATAATGTGGGGACTCTTTAAGAAGCTTGTCATTGCCGACAGGCTGGCGGCTTATGTGAGCGATACCATAGCGCAGCGGGAGACCTATAAGGGCTTCTATATACTGCTTGCGGTATTTTTCTACTCGATGCAGATATACGGTGATTTTTCCGGTGGTATAGATGTGGCCCTGGGTGTTGCCGAGATGTTCGGGATTAAGCTTGCCGAAAACTTCAATCGTCCCTTCTTTTCAAAATCAATCTCCGAGTACTGGTCAAGATGGCATATTACTCTCGGAACCTGGTTTAAGGATTACATCTTTTATCCACTCTCACTGAATAAAGGGATCATAAAGCTCGGTAAAAAATGCAGGGAAGCAGGGAGCTTACTTGCGGATAAGAAAAGTCCTCTTGGCGGATTGATGACAGGCCTTGGTAAAAGGGTACCCATATACATTCCCATGTTCATGGTATGGTTTACCACAGGTATGTGGCACGGGTCACAGAACAGATATGTCGTGTGGGGACTCTTTAACTGCTTCTTTATTATACTTGGGACCGAACTGGAACCGGTATCCTTAAGGATAGTTGAGAAGCTTAAGCTTAATGAGGCAGGCTTCATGATGAGAGCCTACAGGGTTATAAAGACCTTCTGGCTTATGTCATTCTTGCGTATCTTCGATATAAGCAAGGACGTGCCCTCGGCCTTCAATGCCTTTAAGCTCATATTTACTGACTGGAGAAGCTTCAATATAAATATCGTATATGAGAACCTGTCCCTTCCCAAGGAAGACTTTATTGTTGCGGTAATTGCGATACTTGTGATGTTTATATTTGATCTTATTCAGAGGAAGGGCAGCGTGAGGGAGAGGATATTTAAGCTGCCGGTTCCGATACAGTGGGTACTCCTCTCACTTCTTATCGTGGCAGTATCGGTATTCGGATATTACGGTCCGGGATATGATGCCGGAAGCTTCATATACGGGGCGTTCTAAGTACGATAACTTGACATAAATGGGCGGTTATTTTTATGTATTGGAATCATGCCTTCCATGCATGTAACCAAGACTGTATATTGTTGCACATAGTGCAAGGACAGCAATAAGGTCACAGTCCTCCGAAAAGGACTAACCGCCTACCGGGTATGG
>JBGUQP010000285.1:0-13081 GCA_045131145.1 Lachnospiraceae bacterium
TGCCACTGTACTGGGCCGTGACATCAATGAGACCAAAAGCCTGGTAGCAGACCTTAAGAAAGAATACGATGGCAATGATGACTGCGGCTTTACGATAATAGAGCTGGAAGAGTCGGTACAGATGTGCTCCAAGGCTTCAATGTATGAGCACCTTATTAAGATAGCCAAGGTACCCAAGTCATATTCACTGACGGATTCGATGCTTGAGACCCTGTCCATAATAGCTTACAAACAACCGGTCACCAAGCTTGAAATAGAGAAGATAAGGGGAGTCAGCTGTGACCATGCGGTAAATAAGCTTGTAGAATACGGGCTTATTACCGAACTGGGAAGGCTGCAGGCACCGGGAAGGCCGCTGTTATTCGGGACGACCGAGGAGTTCCTTCGGAGCTTCAATGTTACATCCCTCGACGACCTTCCCACGGCAAGTCCTGACAGGATTGAGGAGTTTAAGAAGGAAGCGGCAGAGGAAGTGTCACTCAAGCTTGATATTTAACCATTTTTGTCTGACAATATGATGTGGAAATGAGCCGGCGGGAATTCCCGCCGGCTTCATATTTTGTTATGAGAAAAAATGTAAAATAAATTCTATGAATTACATCTTACTTGTGCTATAATCTATTCTAGCGCGTAATGCGCAATGATTGTTTAAGCAAAGGCTTTATAAGCCATAGTATACTAAATGGAGGGCTGAACAAAATGAGTAACACTTCTCAAGCGAGCGCAAGAATTGATTCACTGCTCGATGAAAACAGTTTTGTTGAGATCGGCTCAATGGTCACGGCCAGGGCAACTGATTTCAATATGGATCCCAAGGCGGCTCCCAGTGACGGCGTTATCACAGGCTACGGTCTTATAGGCGGAAGTCTTGTATACGTTTACAGCCAGGATGCTTCCGTTATGGGAGGTTCCATCGGCGAAATGCATGCGAAGAAGATCATCAATCTGTATGATCTTGCAATGAAGACAGGTGCACCTGTGATTGGACTTATCGATTCAACGGGTCTTCGTCTTCTTGAAGCAACGGATGCACTTTCGGCATTTGGAAGGATATACAGGAGGCAGTCGATCGCTTCCGGAGTTATCCCTCAGATCACGGCAATTTTCGGAAGCTGCGGTGGCGGACTTGCAGTATTCCCGTCAATGTCTGACTTTACCTTTATTGAGTCCGGTAAGGGTAAGATGTTTGTCAATTCACCCAATGCGGTTGAAGGCAACTATGCCGAGAAGCTTGATACATCGGCAGCAGCATTCAGGTCAGGTGAATGCGGTGATGTGGATGTGGTTGCAGACGAGGCTGAGATCTATGAAAAGATCAGGAGCCTTGTAATGATGCTTCCCGAGAACAATGAGGAGAATGGGGCATTTGAGGACTGCACCGATGATCTTAACAGGTTATGTTCAGACCTTTCAGGCTGCTATAAGGATCCTTCGGTTGCTCTTTCAAGGATCGCCGATGATCAGGACTTCTACGAGATCAAGGCTGATTATGCCAAGTCAATGGTAACAGGATTCTTAAGGCTTAACGGTATCACGGTAGGTGCCGTTGCCAACAGGAGCGAGAAGTACGACGATGAAGGCAAGGTTGCCGAGAAGTTCGATTCCGTACTTACTCCTGCAGGATGCCTTAAGGCGGCTGATTTTGTAAGCTTCTGTGATGCATTTGACATCCCTGTTATAACACTTACAAACGTAAGCGGATTTGAGACGACAATGTGCGCCGAGAAGAAGCTCAGCAAGGCAGTAGCCAAGCTTGCATACGCATTCGCGAGTGCTACGGTGCCCAAGGTTAATGTTATTACAGGCAATGCTTTCGGAAGCGCTTATGTGGTAATGAACTCCAAGTCACTGAGTGCAGATATGACCTTCGCATGGGATTCTGCATCAGTCGGCATGATGGATGCGGATGCTGCAGCCAAGCTCCTCTTCGAGAAGGAAGATAACAAGGCAGAGCTTACTGCATCATATAAGGAAGTACAGACGAGTGTTGAATCCGCAGCCCGCCGCGGATACATCGATACGATCATCAAGGCTGAAGACACACGTAAGTATGTCATCGGTGCTCTTGAGATGTTATTCACAAAGAGAGAGGAGCGTCCTAACAAGAAGCATGGCGCAATCTGAGAAAGGGATGGTGAAACGTAATATGAAAAAGTTTTTATCACTATTATGTATAAGTATCTGCCTTCTTGGATTGACAGCATGCGAGAAGCCCAAACCGGTTGATCCGCAGGATTCGGCGTCTCTTATAGGACGTTCACAGGCAATAGTTACTTATATACTGGCCGAGGATCCTGAGACATACGAGGGTATGTCATACAGTGCCGGCAGGCAGATCGACGGTCTTTCCGTCTTCGCGGATGAAGGCGCCGAGTATACAGAAGTTATTTTTAAGGAAGTTCTGGGCCTGTCTGTAGAGGGTAACGGTTTTATTTCCGGTATTGATTCATGGAAGAAGGCAACTGCAGAGATCGGCAGCTTTGTTGATTTCAAGGATTCAACTATCGAATACGGATCCAAGGGAGATACATTTATAGTTGATGTGGGAGCACAGTTTGAGAACAGAAGTGCTGTCATAGAGTTTGTTTATAAGGATGACTTAAATAAGACACTTACATCATACGCCGTTAACGTGGATTATACCTTCGGCGAGAAGATGGGTAAGGCGGGACTCAATACCCTGCTTGGTATGGGAACCGTGTTTATCGTCCTTATACTTCTTTCGTTCCTTATAAGCTGCTTCGGCCTTATAAACAAGGCTCAGGCCGCTGCCGAAGCGAAGAAGAAGCAGGGAGCCCCGGCTGAAGAAGTCAAGAGTGCTCCGGCTCCTGTAGTTGAGACAGCTGCCGTATCGGGCGGCGATGATGAGATAGCCGCGGTAATAGCTGCAGCGATCGCAGCCTATGAAGCCGAAGGCGGAATAAGCCTTGCGGAATCGGGCGGATATTACGTAAGAAGTATAAAACGCAGAAGCAATAACAAGTGGAATAAGAACTAAAGATTTTCAGTATACCAGGAGGAATTTAAAATGAAAAACTATACCATTACTGTTAACGGAAATGTATATGATGTTACTGTTGAAGAAGGAGCAGGAGGAGCAGCACCCGCAGCACCCAAGGCAGCACCCGCAGCACCCAAGGCAGCAGGAGCAGGCTCGATTAAGGTTGAAGCAGGTGCGGCAGGTAAGATCTTCAAGATCGAAGCAAGTGTAGGCCAGAGCGTAAGCAAGGGTGATACGGTTATCATTCTTGAGGCCATGAAGATGGAAATCCCCGTTGTATCACCTGCAGACGGTACCGTAGCCAGCATTGATGTTTCCGTAGGTGACGCGGTTGAGGCAGGAGCATGCCTTGCAACACTCAACTAAGGCTTGAACTTTATCTGATACTATTTCATTAAATTGGAGGTTTAAAAATGTCATATATAGTAGAGACTATGCAGAACCTCATGCAGCAGACGGCTTTCTTTAATCTTAAGCCGGGCAATTTTATCATGATCATCGTTGCATGCGTGTTCCTGTATCTGGCTATAGCAAAAGAATTCGAGCCGCTGCTTCTCTGCCCGATCGCGTTCGGTATGCTGCTTGTCAACATATATCCGGACATCATGCTGACTGTTGAAGAGTCAAGCAACGGCGTGGGTGGTCTCCTTCATTATTTCTATCTTCTGGATGAATGGGCTATCCTTCCTTCATTGATCTTTATGGGTGTCGGAGCCATGACCGACTTCGGTCCCCTTATCGCAAATCCCAAGAGCTTCCTCCTCGGAGCGGCAGCTCAGTTCGGTATCTTTGCAGCCTACTTCGGTGCCATCGCACTCGGCTTTAATGACAAGGCTGCAGCGGCAGTTTCCATCATCGGTGGTGCCGATGGTCCTACATCCATCTTCCTTGCCGGCAAGCTTGGACAGACGGCATTGCTCGGACCTATTGCGGTTGCGGCATATTCCTATATGTCACTGGTTCCCATCATCCAGCCCCCTATCATGAAGCTTCTCACAACTGAGAAGGAGAGGGCGATAAAGATGGAGCAGCTTCGTCCCGTAAGCAAGCTTGAGAGGATCCTTTTCCCCATCGTGGTAACCATAGTTGTATGTCTTATACTTCCCACCACGGCTCCCCTTGTAGGTATGCTCATGCTTGGTAATCTCTTCAGGGAGTCGGGGGTTGTACGTCAGCTTCAGGAGACAGCCAGCAATGCTCTTATGTACATCGTTGTTATCATCCTCGGTACATCGGTAGGAGCAACAACGAGTGCGGCTGCTTTCCTTAACTGGGACACCATCAAGATCGTGATCCTCGGACTTATTGCATTCATGTTCGGTACGGCGGCAGGTGTCCTCTTTGGAAAGATCATGTGTGTTGCCACAAAGGGTAAAGTTAATCCGCTGATCGGTTCGGCGGGTGTTTCGGCAGTTCCGATGGCAGCCAGGGTATCACAGAAGGTAGGTGCGGAAGCAGATCCCACCAACTTCCTGCTCATGCATGCCATGGGTCCCAACGTTGCCGGAGTTATCGGTACAGCCGTAGCAGCAGGTACCTTTATGGCCGTGTTCGGAGTATTTTAGGAACAAAGTGACGTCATAAGCAGGTACTTTGGTAAGAATCTTATGATTAAATAAATTTGGAGGATATAATAATGGCAGAAGTTGAAAAGAAACCCATCAAGATTACCGAGACCATTCTCCGTGATGCACATCAGTCACTGATAGCAACGAGAATGCCTACCGAGGTAATGCTTCCCATTCTTGATAAGCTTGATAAAGTAGGATATCAGTCACTTGAGTGCTGGGGCGGCGCTACATTCGATGCATCACTCCGTTTCCTCAAGGAAGATCCTTGGGACAGGCTCCGTAAGATAAGGGATGGCGCCAAGAACACCAAGCTTCAGATGCTCTTCAGAGGACAGAATATCTTAGGATACCGTCCTTATGCAGATGACGTTGTATATGCGTTCGTTGAGAAATCAATCGCAAACGGTATAGATATCATCCGTATATTCGACTGTCTTAATGATATCAGGAACCTTCAGGCTGCAGTTGATGCTACCAACAAGATCAAGAAGCAGGAGGGACGCGGAGAGTCACAGATAGCTCTTTCATATACCCTTGGCGATGCCTATACTCTTGAGTATTGGGCAGATATGGCCAAGAAGATCGAGGAGATGGGAGCTGATTCCATCTGTATCAAGGATATGGCAGGTCTTCTTGTTCCTTACAGGGCAGCTGAACTTGTCAAGACATTGAAGGAGAGCACCAAGCTTCCTATCCAGTTACATACACACTATACATCCGGTGTTGCTTCGATGACTTACCTTAAGGCTGTTGAGGCAGGCGTGGATGTTATCGACTGTGCAATGTCACCCTTAGCTCTTGGTACATCACAGCCCGCTACAGAGGTTATGGTTGAAACCTTCAGGGGTACACCTTACGATACAGGCTATGATCAGAAGCTCCTTGCCGAGATAGCTGATTACTTCAGGCCTTACAGAGAAGAATGTCTTGCCAACGGACTCTTAAGTCCCAAGGTACTTGGCGTTAACATCAAGACCCTTCTCTATCAGGTACCCGGCGGTATGCTTTCTAACATGGTTAGCCAGCTTAAGGAACAGAACGCTGAAGATAAGTATAACGAAGTGCTTGAGGAGATCCCGAGAGTTCGTAAGGACTGTGGTGAGCCGCCTCTTGTTACGCCTTCATCACAGATCGTCGGAACCCAGGCCGTATTTAACGTACTTATGGGTGAGAGATATAAGATGGCTACAGGTGAGTTCAAGGATCTGCTCCGTGGTAAATACGGCCAGACAGTTAAGCCTATGAACCAGGAAGTAATCGATAAGGTCATCCCCGGTGAGCAGAGGTTTACCTCACGTTCGGCTGATGCAGCAGGTCTTACCAACGAGATGGACAAGATCGAAGCCGAGATGAAGCAGTATAAGCAGCAGGATGAGGACGTTTTGTCATACGCACTTTTCCCGCAGGTTGCTATCGACTTCTTCAAGTATCGTGAAGCCCAGCAGACAGGTATCGATGCAGCGAAGGCTGATACCGAGAACGGAGCTTACCCGGTATAAAATTTCTTATGGACAAGATATCATAACGTATGTTATAATTATCAGGCAGCGTAAGCTGCCTGATTTTTATTTGAATAGGAGAGGGCTATCATATGGCAAGGAAAGAATCGATAACGAAACAGATGATAATTGACGGGGCTTTTGATCTTCTTAAAAAGGATGGGGTAGAGGCTGTTACGGCAAGGAAGCTTGCTTCTCATATCGGCTGCTCAACCCAGCCTATATTCAGGGTTTATACAAACATGGATGAGCTTCTGGCTGAACTTTTTGAGAAGGCAAGGAAGTACTACGAGGATTTCTGCAACAGTAATCACAATACATATGACACACCCTTTGTAAGCCTGGGTATAAACTATATAAGGTTTGCCAAGAAGGAGCAGAATATCTTCAGGCTTCTGTTTTTATCCGGCAATAAGAATCATACATTATATGAACTTATCAACGGCAATGAGAATGCCTTCGTCATGAAGGAGATAAAGAAGATACCCAATCTGAACATGGACAATGTTGAGCTTATATTCACCAAGGTATTTATCTTTATGCATGGTATGGCCGGCATGACCATCACGGGAGAATTCGACCTTACGGATAAGGAAGCGGAGGACATGCTTAAGGACGCCATCATAGGCTTTATAGGCTAAGGCAGGATATGAGAATAGTAGTTGTCGGCGGAGGTGCTGCAGGAATGATGGCTGCTGCCGCAGCATCGGAAACATGCGGTGACGTAACCCTTATAGAGAAGAATGAGAAACTGGGAAAGAAGCTGTTCATTACGGGGAAGGGCAGGTGTAACCTGACCAATGCCTGTGATAGTGATGGCTTCTTTAACTCTTGTATGAAAAACAGCAAGTTCATGTACTCTTCATTCTATGGATTTACGAATGATGCAGTGAGGGATTATTTTGAAGGACTGGGTGTACCCCTTAAGACAGAACGGGGCGACAGGGTATTCCCGGTATCGGATAAATCATCCGATGTCATAAGGGCATTGGAGAGAAGGCTTAAGACGGGCGGAGTAAAGGTGAGACTGAACACGGGATTATCATCCGTGGGTATCTCTGATGGCATGGTTACACATGTAACGACTTCAAAAGGTGACAGGCTGGAAGCTGACCGGGTTATACTGGCCCTGGGAGGAAGATCATATCCGGGAACCGGTGCGACAGAGGATGCGATAAGGATCGCGGAAGACCTTTCGATAGATACGGTCCCCTTTGAGCCGGTGCTTGTCCCGCTGGAAACTTCCGAAGATTATGTTAAGGACCTTATGGGCCTGTCACTTAAGAATGTATCCGCAAGGCTTATGTGCAGCGGCAGGAAGGTATATGAGGGATTCGGGGAAATGCTCTTCACCCATTTCGGGGTCAGCGGTCCCCTTATCTTAAGCGCCAGCTCATATATCAAGCCGGATATGTATAAGAAGGGGCTGAGCCTTCATATAGACCTTAAGCCTGCCCTTGACGACAAACAGCGGGATGAACGTATATTGCGTGATTTTGCCGATGGACAGAACAGGCAGTTTGCCAATGCCCTGGATAAACTGCTGCCGTCCGGACTGAGGCCTGTAATTGTAAGCCTGTCGGGCATTGATCCCCATAAGAGGATCAATGAGGTGACAAGGGCCGAGAGGGAGAGACTCTTAAGACTTCTTAAGGATCTTACCCTTACCGTGACCGGGAACAGGGGCTTTGATGAGGCCATAGTGTCAAGGGGCGGTATAAGCGTCAAGGAGATCAATCCATCCACGATGGAGAGTAAGAAGATAAAGGGCCTGTATTTTGCGGGCGAGATGATAGATGTTGATGCACTTACCGGAGGCTTCAACCTGCAGATAGCGTGGTCGACGGGCCACCTCGCAGGTGTTAGCGCCGCATCCTAATGAAGACACAGGGACGGTTCTTTTGTCTTCATCGTGTGCGGGTGTGCCACAGGGACGGTTCTTTTGGCACGCGGATGGTGTCTGACAAAAAAAATGGAGTCAAAGGTACGGTTCTTCTGGCACGCGGATGGTGTCTTACAAACAAAATGAAGACAGAAGAACCGTCCCCGTGTCTTCATGATAAGGAGGGAATATGCAGATTGCGATAGACGGACCTGCGGGTGCAGGCAAGAGTACAATAGCAAAAAGACTGGCCGGGGAATCGGGATATATCTATGTCGATACCGGGGCCATGTACAGGGCGATGGCCCTGTATCTTTTGAGGCAGGGGATATCGGCTGACGATAAGGAAGGCATAGAAGGTGCCTGCGGGAATGCTGATATCACGATAAAGTATATAGACGGAGAGCAGAACGTTATCTTAAACGGGGAGAATGTCAACGGACTCATAAGGACCCAGGAGGTCTCCAACATGGCTTCGGCAAGTTCCGTCAACGGTAAGGTGAGGCAGAAGCTCGTGGCCCTCCAACAGAAGCTTGCAGCCACCGAGGATGTTGTTATGGACGGGAGGGACATAGGAACCGTGGTGCTCCCGAATGCGGAAGTTAAGATCTTCCTTACGGCATCAAGCAGGGTGAGGGCAAAGAGAAGGTATGACGAACTCAAGGCAAAGGGTGAAGAGTGCGATCTTGATGTTATTGAGAAGGAGATAAGGGAGAGGGATGAGAGGGATATGACAAGGGAGATATCCCCTCTTAGGCAGGCTGAGGATGCGGTTGTTGTGGATACTTCGGATATGAGCATTGATGAGGTTGTGGGTACCATAAGGAACCTCATCAGTCAAAAATAAAGAGGAATGTATGGAAGTAATAACAGCGAAGAATTCGGGATTTTGCTTTGGCGTTAAGCGGGCGGTGGATTCGGTCTATGAGCAGCTTGATTCGGGCAGTACTATATATACATACGGACCTATCATCCATAATGAACAGGTTGTTTCGGAGCTTGCAGGACAGGGTGTCAAAGTCATAGATTCCGTGGAAGACCTTAAAAACATCAGAGAAGGTAAGATAATAATACGGTCCCATGGGGTGAAAAAGGAGATATTTGACATCATAAAACAGCAGGGCCTTGAGGTTATCGATGCCACCTGTCCTTTCGTGAAGAAGATCCACGGGATAGTGGAAAACATGAGCAGGGAAGGAAAATACATAATCGTTATAGGCAGCCCCACGCACCCTGAGGTTGAAGGGATCGTAAGCTATGTCACAGGTGATTATTCCGTGATCGAAAACGAAGAAGAAGCGGCTCATTTCTCCATAGACAGGGAACGTGAAATATGCGTGGTTTCACAGACAACCTTCAATAAGAACAAATTTCAAGAATTAGTTGAAATTTTCAATAAAAAAGGTTATTATGTTAGTGTTGCCAATACGATATGCAATGCTACGGAGGAGCGCCAGACGGAGGCTAAGCGGATCGCTTCTAACGTAGACGCCATGATAGTTATCGGCGGAGCGGGCAGCTCAAATACGCAGAAATTATTCGAGATATGTAGGCGTGAATGTGAAAACACGCAATACATACAGACACTGGATGACTTGGTACTTAACTTCAAATCCATTAAAAGTGTTGGTATTACAGCGGGGGCTTCCACCCCAAAAAAAATAATTCAGGAGGTTCAAAGCTATGTCAGAGCAAACTTTTGAACAGATGTTGGAAGCATCACTTAAAACAATACATAACGGAGAGGTAGTTGAAGGTACGGTCATCGATGTTAAGCCGGATGAGATAATCCTTAACATTGGATACAAGTCCGATGGTATCATAACCAGAAACGAATATTCAAATACACCTAACCTTGATCTTACTACCTGCGTTAATGTAGGTGACACGATGGAGGCTAAGGTCTTAAAGGTAAATGACGGAGACGGACAGGTTCTCCTTACTTATAAGAGGCTTGCAGCCGACAAGGGTAACAAGAGACTTGAAGAAGCGTTCAACAATGAGGAAGTTCTCAAGGCAACGGTTGCCCAGATACTTGAGGGCGGTTTATCCGTAGTTGTTGAGGAGTCAAGGGTATTCATTCCCGCAAGTCTTGTTTCGGATTCATATGAGAAAGATCTGTCCAAGTATCTCGGACAGGAGATAGAATTTGTCATCACCGAGTTCAATCCCAGAAGAAGAAGGATCATCGGTGACAGGAAGAGGCTTCTCATGGCTGAGCGTATGCAGAAGCAGAAGGAGCTCTTCGAGAAGATACATCCCGGTGATGTTGTTGACGGTGTTGTAAAGAACGTTACCGATTTCGGTGTCTTTGTTGACCTTGGTGGAGCAGACGGTCTTCTTCACATTTCCGAGATTTCATGGGGACGTGTTGAGAATCCCAAGAAGGTATTTAAGCCCGGTCAGGAACTCAAGGTTCTCATCAAGGATATTTCAGAGACCAAGATCGCTCTTTCACTTAAGTTTGCAGAATCCAATCCCTGGAATGATGCAGAGAACAAGTACAGCATCGGAACAGTTGTAACCGGTAAGGTTGCAAGGATGACGGATTTTGGTGCATTCGTTGAGCTTGAGCCCGGTATTGATGCTCTTCTCCATGTATCCCAGATATCCAAGGATCATATCGAGAAGCCTTCGGATGTTCTTAAGGTTGGTGATGAGGTAACAGCCAAGATAGTTGACTTCAAGCCCGAAGATAAGAAGATCAGTTTAAGTGTTAAGGCTATGTTTGAGCCTGAGAAGACTGAAGAGGAAGAAGTAAAGACAGAAGATGATGCTGAGTATGCATCTGTAGATATTGAAGCTGAAATAGAGAAGTCGGAAACAGAGGCAGAAACGGAGAGCGAGAATTCAGAGAGCGAGGAGTAAAATATGGCATTGACTTACGAGCAATTTGAAGACGCCATCTTTAAGATGACAACGATCGATCTTACTGCTTATAAAGAGAAGCAGATGAAGAGAAGGATCGATACCCTCATCAATAAGCACAAGATCAGCGGCTACGATGATTTTGTCAAGGCTCTCAAGACTGATAAGGCTTTGTTCGATGAGTTTGTTAATTACCTTACGATCAATGTTTCTGAGTTTTACAGGAATACGGATCAGTGGGAATTACTGGATAAGACCTTTATCCCCGAGATGATTAAGAAGTACGGTAAGAGCTTAAAGATATGGAGTGCCGCCTGCTCGACGGGTGATGAGCCGTATTCGCTTGTAATGGCTTTCTCAAGACACATACCTCTCAATCAGATCAAGATCACGGCAACCGATCTGGATAAGCAGGTTATAGCCCAGGCTAAGACAGGCCTTTACAATGCCAAGTCAATCGCGGGCGTGCCTGATGACTTTAAGAAGAAGTACTTTACACAGATAGGTACGTCATATAAGATCAGTGATGAAATAAAGAGCAGGGTTGAATTCAAGGAGCACAATCTCCTTAAGGATCCGTATCCCACGGGATGCCACTTCATAGTGTGCAGGAATGTGCTGATCTACTTTACCGATGAAGCCAAGGATGAGATTTATAAGAAGTTTAACCAGTCGCTTGTTAAGGAAGGACTTCTTTTCATCGGAAGTACGGAGCAGATCGTTAACCACAAGGATTTCGGTTACAACAGGCGTAATTCCTTCTTCTACCAGAAGGTATGATCTAGAGGATGTGAGACACGATAGTAAGTCCTATGTCCGCAAGGAGTGAAGGACATTTATCCTCGATAAAGGGAGTGAAGAGTTCCTTCGAGGAATAATCGGTTTTGAGGATCGGTGTTACAGATCCGGCAAATACAGGAATAAAGAGGCCGCTGTGCTTGGTATAGCAGGTCTCTTTTTTTGCGTTTTCACGCCTCCCTGCAGGTACACCCTGTGCTGCGGACTTAAATATACAGGTGTCCTCGGCAGGGAGATAATAGTAGTTCTTATGATCGGGATAGAACTGCTTGAGAGTAGCCTCGATAATGGGCAGCCTCAATGTGGCCTTACCCTCCGGGCCGACATGGAGCATGATGTTTCCCTCCCTGCAGTTAAAGCCTGCGGGGAGCTGTAAATTGTGAGAATATGTAACCAGGAGCTCACGGTGTTCTTCATCCGTGTAATCGTGATATCTATGTATCCCATATGATACATAGTCAAGTTTAAGATCCTTAAGATCGGTATAATATAGGGCCGGAAGTATATATGCCATTCCCTTTAAATCTTCACTGTTGTGATAGATAAGGGGCTTAAGAAGACTGTCCGAGGGATTGTTTACATACCGGCCGTATACACTTATAAGATCCTTGCCTGAATAGGGGTCGTCGGAGTTGATCATCAGAAGCTCTTCAACACACCGCTGCCTTAAGGAGGTTAAGCCCAGAAGCTTCTTATAAGGCTTTAGTTCACAGTAGATATCCAGGGCTTCCATTGAATCAAACGGAATAGTGACCGAATGCTTCATGGCCTTGGCCTTAAGGTATGGGATATCGAAGTGATTGCCATTGTAATGGATAAGAAGGGTAAAGCGGCCGCTTACAAAATCATTGAAGGCCTTAAGTATCTCAGGCTCATCCTCCGGTGAATCGGCAAACCATTGTATGGTATTGTAGCATTCACCCGTAAAGTATCCGCAGCCTATAAGATAGAGGTCGGTCAGCTCTCTTGAGAGTCCTGTTGTTTCGATATCGATAAAGAGGATCTTATCAATGGGTGCTAACTTTTCAATTGGATAACCCGGATGGATATCCGGAAAAAAATCGGTAAATATCTGCATCTTTTTTGCCTTATTCTTGTATAGTTTTTACTAATTTAGTATACTATATAAAGCGGTGAAATTAAAGTCGTGTGAACAGGGAGTATTATGTGGGACCAACAGATCGCCGGTATAACGGTGTATCATATTTTATGCTATATGCTGATCTTTTCCTTCATGGGATGGGTATGGGAGAGCTGTTACGTATCCGTCATGGAGAAGAGGATCGTAAACAGGGGCTATGTGACCGGTCCCCTGTGTACGATATACGGAGTCGGCGGTGTCTTTATGACCCTGACGCTTCGTCCCTTCAGTCATAATTATATTCTCCTCTTTCTGCTCGCGATAGTATTCACAACAACACTTGAATATGTTACCGCAACTGTCATGGAAGCTCTCTTTCAT
>JBGUQP010000286.1:0-7476 GCA_045131145.1 Lachnospiraceae bacterium
GGGCCAGGGTCGGTGATTATCTTTTCTTTATGACAAAGAAATGGGCGGATAATTACAGGATAGCTGAGTACGACATGATAGGAAACCATGCCTTCTTCTACAGGTGGGTTGTAAAGGAACCGGAGCCTGAACCAGAGCAGGATGAAGCAAATCCCGAGCAGCCACCTGCTGAAGAACAGGGCGAACCTGAAGAGGAGGCTTCATACGAAGAGGAAGACGACCGGGATTCCTATGATGAGGACGGAGAATAAAGATGAAACATTCGATCAGGCTGCAGTTCATGCTTTTGTTCTCGACAGCCATGGTAAGTGTGATCCTTTTATGTATACTTGCAAACAATCTTCTGCTCGGACCATTTTATACCAAACAAAAGGAGATGGTCCTTAATGAGGCTTACAAGCTTATAGACGGATATTCCTCAAAAGGCGGGCTTGATACAGAAGAATTCACTGTTGGTCTTGACCAGGTTGCGGCAAGGTATAACCTGGATATTCTGGTTTTGGATGCGGATACCAATACAATACGTTCAACAGTTAACGATCCCCGCTACCTTACCGATAGATTATTGGGATATATTTTTTCGAGTAAGCAGGTTGATGAGATAATATATAAGAATGATTCCTATACCGTTCAGAAGAGCATGGATCCCAGGATGCATACCGAGTATATAGAACTGTGGGGCACGCTTACGGACAATCAGATCGTGCTCATGAGGAGTCCCATGGAGTCTATTCAGACAAGTGCTCATGTTGCAAACAGGCTTCTTCTTTATGTCGGTATTGTGGTCCTTTTGCTTGGCCTGGTGGTTAACCTTATACTCTCCCGCAAGGTTACCGATCCCATAAGAGAACTTGTAAATATTTCCGAGAAGATGAGCCAGCTTGATTTTGACGTGAAATACAGGGGCGGCGGGAATAATGAGATAGATCTGCTCGGCTGTCATATGAACAGGCTTTCATCGACTCTTGAGAAGACGATAAGTGAATTGAAGACAGCCAATAACAACCTGCAGAGTGAACTCAATAAAAAGGCTGAAATAGATGAGATGCGTAAGGATTTTATCTCAAATGTTTCTCATGAGCTCAAAACACCCATAGCTCTGATCCAGGGTTATTCGGAAGGGTTAAAGGACTGCGTCAATTCGGATGAGGAGAGCAGGGATTATTACTGTGATGTTATAATAGATGAAGCCGGCAGGATGAACAAACTGGTTAAAAACCTGCTTGAGCTTAATCAATTGGAATTCGGAAATGAGAATGTCTCCATGGAGAGGTTTAACATTGCGGAGCTCCTAAGCAACTGTATAAAGGCCAATGATATCCTGATCCGTCAGAATGAGATTACCGTAGATCTTGTAAGCGATCAGGCTGTTTATGTCTGGTCTGATGAATTTAAGGTTGAGCAGGTTGTTAACAATTATCTGTCAAACGCTATCCATTATTGCGGTAACGAGAAGCACATAGAAGTCAAGGTGGTCCGTAAGGAAGATATTGTAAGGATCAGTGTTTTTAATTCGGGAGATCCGATTCCCGATGAGGCCCTGCCGCATCTATGGACTAAGTTTTATAAGGTCGATAAGGCCAGGACCCGTGAATATGGCGGCAGCGGGATCGGCTTATCAATTGTCAAGGCGGTCATGGAATCGCTCAATCATGATTACGGAGTCATAAATCACAAAAACGGAGTTGAGTTCTGGTTTGAATTGGATGGAAGATAAGAGGGGTAAAATGAAGAAAAGAGTAAAAATGCTTGTAAATGGATTCCTGATGGTGGTAATGCTGTCGATGCTTTCAGGCTGCGGCCTTATAGAGTCGACCGGGCTCAGTGATGAGGAGGATGAGCTTGTGGCTGAATACGCTGCTGGTGTTATCATGAGATACAGTGCGGATAAGAAAGGCGGGTTGGGTGATCTTAAACCTACTCCGGAACCGATCCCCTGGGTTGATCCGGCCTCCCTGGCACCTACGGAGACCCCACAGGAGGAAGAGGATGATACTGAAGAAGAGGTTCCCATGGAGGAAGTTGAGGAACGTGTGGATGACTCGGCTCAGGCAGAAAGTTCCGGATTTAACGGTCACAATCTTGCTGCTGCAATAGGTGTTGACGGGTTTGACATTACTTATCAGGGATATGAAACAGCGGATGTTTATCCCGAAAGCACCGGAGATGATCTGTCGTTCTCCATGCAGGCAACACCGGGGCATAAGCTTTTGGTCGTACATCTTGATGTTATGAATAATGATCCGCAGGAGAAGCAGTGCGATGTCCTGTCCTGCAATGTTAAATTCAGGGTACTTATCAATGAAACACAAAGAGTTAATGAGCAGATGACCATCCTGCTGAACGATCTTAAGTCATATAATGAAGTAATACCGGCGAATTCTTCCGTCGACACGGTTTTGGTCTTTGAAGTTGAGGATCAGGTCGCCGAAAATATCAATAATCTGTCTCTTGTTGCGGTAACTGCGGCAGGAGAATCGACATTTGCGCTTAAATAATAGGCTGCCGTATACAACATTTAGTGTTTCCGCATATACGAATATACCAAATAGACTGAAAAGTATAAAAAAAGAAAAATAATTTTAAAATTTTGCGAAAATTCACTTTACATAATGCAAATTTTGTTATATTATTTCTTTGTCACTTCGTAAAATTGGCGATTGAAAATGTATAATATAATGAATTTTCATTTTGAAAGGAGATTTATAATCATGAAGAAAGCGGAGATAATGAGCAGATTAGGTAAGATTTTCGGAGCAGCTACACTTGCGGCAGCAGCTTTTCTTGTAGCAACAACACCCGTTAAGGCTGATGTGATCTCGGAAGCACAGAGCGGATATGAAAGGGGAATGGCTTACCTTCAGTCTACACAGATATCTCCTGATTCTCAGGTTATAAAGGATGCACAGAGCGGATATGAAAGAGGAATGGCTTATCTGCAGTCAATACAGCAGTCTACAATAGCATGGGCGATAGAAGTTGATCGTCAGGCCGAGGCAGGAGCGGTTGCAGGCCAGGCATATCTTGATTCCATTAAAGAATCAACGGCTAAGGCAGCAGCAGCAAGGGATGCAGAAGCAAAGAGCGGACTGGAGAGGGGTCAGGCATATCTTCAGTCAATAAATGAAGCAACAGCTAAGGCAGCTGCGGACAGGGATGCTAAGGCTCTTGACGGACTTAAGAGGGGTCAGGCATACCTTCAGTCAATAAATGAAGCAACAGCTAAGGCTGCTGCAGCAAGAGATGCTGAGATCTGTAAGGCAGCAGAGAAGGAGATCGCATATCTCCAGTCAGTAAATCCTTCGCTTATTCCCGATATCCAGAAGGATCTTGATAAGGAATTCGCATGGCTCAACCAGATAAATGAAGCAACGGTTAAGGCTTGGGAAGCAAGGGATGCTGCGGCAAAATCAGGTGCTGACAGAGGTCTTGCATATCTTAATTCGATAAATGAAGCAACAGTAAAGGCCTGGGAAGCAAGAGATGCCGCGGCTAAAGCCGGAGGTGAAAAAGGTCTTGCATATCTTAACTCAATAAATGAAGCAACGGTTAAGGCGTGGCTGGAGACCGACCGACAAGCTGCAGACGGCCTCGCAAGAGGCAAGGCCTATCTACAGTCCATCCATGCATCAGTAGGTGCTCCGTAACAGGAATTTCCTAATCTCCTTAATTCATATATGATTTGATATAGACCGTGATCTGTGGTAGATTAAAAACAAGATCACGGTCTTTTATTGTATATCCCGAGGAAACAAACCATGAATGCTGAAGAAGGAAAGAAAGTGATAGACAGGTTAAGGAACTGCATTAATTCCGTTATTGTTGGTAAGGAGAGGATTGTCGACCTGCTGCTTACGGGAGTTGCATGCGGAGGACATATACTTATCGAGGATATGCCGGGGACCGGGAAAACCTTAATGGCGAAAACCCTGGCAGCTTCTGTTGACGGTGAGTTTGCCAGGATACAGTTCACTCCCGACCTTCTTCCGGCCGATATTACAGGCCTAAATATTTATGATCAGAGTCAGTCTTCTTTTAAATTTGTAAAAGGCCCCATTTTTGCCAATATTATTCTGGCAGATGAGATCAACAGAGCCACGCCGAGAACCCAGTCAGCCCTTTTGGAGGCTATGGAGGAAGATCAGGTGACTGTTGATAATGAAACCTATGTTCTGGATAAGCCCTTTGTCGTGATAGCTACCGAGAATCCTGTAGAGACAGCCGGTACATTTCCTCTTCCGGAGGCATCATATGACAGGTTTGTTATGCATTTGTCAATGGGGAAACTGACTCCGGAGGAAGAGCTTAAGATGCTTGACGTAATAGGCGAAAAAAACATAAATCGTAATATTATACCCGTGTGCTCCTGTTCCGATATCGAAGAACTTAAGGAACTGGCGGATTCCATATATATTCATAATGATCTGAAGGAGTATCTGGTTAAGATAAGCCAGAAAACCAGGGATCACGCCTCGATCCGGATGGGTGTAAGTCCCAGAGGAACTCTGTGGCTTATGAAAGCGGCCAAGGCACATGCGCTTTTGCAGGGGAGGGATCATGTTGTTCCCGATGATATCAAAGAACTTGCTGAATATGTTCTTGCCCACAGGATGATAACTTATTCGGGTAGGGATGTTGAATCAAAACGAAGGATCATAAGGGAAATCATTGGCAGTATAGAGGTCCCTTCGGAGGAATGGAGCAGGAAATGAAGCTGCTTATCGCGCTATTGTCTGGAGTTCTTTTGTATTTTGTACAGTTATATCTTTACAGATATCTGTGGAAAGAAGGCCTTAATGTTTCGATAGGCTTTAAGAACAGTATTGTCAGGGAAGACGGAGAAAATGAACTGATCGAGATCATAAGCAACGATAAGTTTCTTCCGCTTCCGGTCATTCAGGTCAAGTTTGCCATTACAAGGACATTTGAGTTTAAGAGACGAGATAACTCTGCTGTCACCGATCACTATTACAGAAATGATTTTTTTTCATTGTCCCCTTATCGAAAGATAACACGCATATACGGATTCAAGTGCAGGAAACGCGGTTTTTATTCTTTGAACGGGCTGGATATCATATGTAAGGATCTCTTCCTTACAGGTAAGATGTTAAAGTCACTAAAACCTGAGGCCTCAGTCTGTGTCCTGCCAAGAAGGCTTAAGCCCGATGAGATACCGGCTTCGGTGAAGGATTTCATAGGTGAGATAGTAGACAATGTTAAGAGAAATGAGGATCCTTTTGAATTTGCGGGGATAAGGGAGTACCAGCCCTATGATCCGATGAACCGGATTAACTGGAAAGCCGGTGCCGCATCACAGAGACTTATGGTCAACAGGTATGATACAACCGTTATGAGAAGGGTAGTGATATATCTTAATGCAGAATGTCATATAAAATGGCACGAGGAGGACTTTGTCGAGGAAGAGATTCGCCTTGCAGCATCTCTTACAGACAGGTTTATAAGGGATCATATACCTGTTGCAATGTATTCAAACGGTTGCGACTGTATAAGCGGAGAAGTATTAAGGGTCGAAGCAGGTGCAGATGCAGCACATCTTGCAAACATTGAGCGTTCCCTTGCAAGGCTTGATTCAAAAGTAATAAAGGGTGATTTTGTACAGCTGTTTTCGGAGCTTATGGAAGATAAGAGATATGATGGTACTGAGTGTGTTATCATATCAAATTACAGAAAACAGGACCTTGTGGATGCTTATGATAAGCTTAAGGACAAGGGTATAGGAGTAAGCTGGATCATTCCCGAGTATTCAAGCATGGATCCTGCCCTTATGAAGCGTGGTGACGATCATATCTTTAAATGGACGGTTAGGTATGCGGGCTAAAAAATACTTGTATTTTGCCGAGTGGCTTAATGTATTTATGATAGTAATGCTCATATACACCGGGGCAGAATGGGTATTCTGTACCTTAAACATAGGGGTAAACAGCATCCCGTTATTGGTGCTGCTTCTTTTTATCGTATTATTTTCGTATTTTATCAGAGTTTACACCGAAAATATCATCATTTTTATCGCGCTTCATCTGACGGCGGCGGTAATTATGTTTTTTCTTCCGCTCAGTCTGCCCTATAAGATCATTGGAATTGTCATATTTGCTGCTTTTTCAATAAGCGATTTTATATTCTGGGCAGGTGAGGGGATCAGAAGCTATGTTATGGTAAATCCTGTAGGTGCAGCGGTTATGCTTCTTGTATTTGCTTATGCATCATACCATCAAAAAGATGAGCTGATCAAAATATCATATTTTTGCGGCATCCTCTTTATCGCAATGTTTTTTCTTCGTACCTATCTGGTAAATGCCGTTAAGCTCGCTTCGGATATGCAGGTCAACAGGACCACACCGCTTGAAGAGATGTTTAGAAATAACGGATGGATAGTTCTTGTACTTGTTCTTACATTTACGGTCTTTATGCTTTTTGTGCAGTCAGACGCCCTGGCATCCGGGCTTAATCGGTTTATTCATTTCATCTCAAGCCTTATACGCAGGGTTATCCTCTTTGTACTATCACATCTTTCTTCTAATGAAGCAGAGAATATAAGTATGGATAATGAAAGTTTTAAAGATCTTGACTTAGGGCCGCTTAAATCGTATCCGACATGGCTTATAACCTTTTTTCAGGCTCTTGAGAAGGTTTTGACATTTGCAATGGTAATTGGGGCTATTTATCTTGTTCTTAAGTCGATCGCTGCTTTTGTAAGAATTTATTTTTCCAGACACGGATACAATATATCAATGACAAATGGTGAGGATTACATAGATGTTAAGGAGAGGATAAGGCATGTCAGAAGCCGCAGGCTAAGGCGTTTTTCCCTTCCTGCTGACGAAAGGGAGAGAGTAAGGCGCAGGTATAAGAGAGAAGTTGAGGATATGAGAAGGGGCGGTTATAAATTGAATATCGCTCATACACCCAGAGAGAGGGCACGGGATGTGGATAAGGAAGATTTTGGAAAGTTGACTGAGAAATATGAAAATTTAAGGTACGGAAAAGAGTAAAAAGCAAAAAAGAACTTGAAATTGACAAAATTCACAGATAATTCTAAAGATTTTATACTTTTTTGTGTATTTTTCAAATTAACTGTGTTATAATATGGTCAGGCGTTCTACAACCGTGCAATCGTGTGACGCAGATAATCAAAATAATGTACAGTCATAAGGGTTTTACCGCATACGGAACAGCTTATGACAAAAGATGAGGTGATGGTATGGACACTAAGATTCTACTGGAAAATGGTACAAATGAGCTTGAGATCCTGGAGTTTAAAATAGGGGATAACTCATACGGGATCAATGTTGCCAAGATAAATGAGATCATTACATATCAGCCGGTTACGCCGGTTCCCAATGCTCATCCGAGCATAGAGGGAATATTTATGCCGCGTGATACGATGATCACTGCTATTGATCTGAGAAATGCGCTGCAGCTTGGTGAGTCGGAGCCGGGCGGCCTATTTATCATCAC
>JBGUQP010000287.1:0-9652 GCA_045131145.1 Lachnospiraceae bacterium
TCACACCGCAGGTATATGCTCCCGCTCCTTTTCCCATCTCAATGTCTACGGGCATGTCCCCTACAACCAAAGCTTTATCCGCCTGCATGGAAAACTTCTCAAGTGTCTTAAGGACAGGATCGGGGTGCGGTTTAAGGCGCTGTGTATCTTCCCCGCACAGGATATACTGAAATGATTCATCCATACCCCAGCCGGCCAGGAATTCATGCAGTGACTTCTTATTTCTCGATGTCGCTATGGTGCATATGATGTCTCTTTTTGTAAGTTCGGCGAGCACATCCCTGACACCCTCAAAACATACAGGCGGCATCGTTATCCTCAGTTCGTCAAATCTTTTTCGGTATTTTACCACCAGTTCATTTAGCCTCTCTTCCGAAAGATCCGGATAAAACTTTTTAAAACCCGCCTTTGCTGTCAGCCCGATGGTGGAAGCGCAGGTCTCCTCATCAAAAACTTCAAGACCCTCGCTTTTCATGGTATCCTGCTTCGCGGTCACGATCGCCTTTCTGGTATCGGCTAACGTTCCGTCAAAATCAAATATGACCATACGTATATTCATATGTGTATTCCTTTCCGTATTCCCTGCTTACCAGGATATTTCGTCGGCGGTCAGGGGATTCAGGTTCCTTTTTATACTCGATACCCTGCCGCTTCGAAGCTTAACGACCCTGTCTGCCATTTTGGCTATCTCAACATTATGGGTTATCATCACTACTGTCGTTCCCTTCTCCTTTACCACCTTCTCTATCACCCGCAGGACCTCCTGGCCGGTCTGAAAATCAAGCGCGGCCGTCGGTTCGTCGGCAAGTATGAGCTTGGGATTCTTGACAAGTGCCCTGGCTATCGATACGCGCTGCTGCTGGCCTCCCGACATCTGTGAGGGATAATTGTCGGCTCTTGCCGATAGCCCGACGAGGCTTATAGCCTCATCAACATCCATCGGATTATTGCATATTTCGGCGATAAAGCGGACATTTCCCCTTGCCGTAAGGTTGGGCATAAGGTTATATGACTGGAAGATAAAGCCAAGGTACTCCCTTCTGTAGTCCGTAAGGTCTTTGGGTGTGGGCTTTGAGAAGTCCCTTCCCTCTATCGTAAGCGTGCCGCCGGTGGGATGATCCATTCCCCCGATTATGTTCATCATCGTGGATTTGCCGCATCCCGACTCGCCCAGTACAACCATAAATTCATTCTCGTATATGTCAAGATTGATTCCCCGAAGGACCTTAAGTATGTCATCTCCGGACCTGTATTCCTTGGTGATGTTTCGAAGAGAGATTATAGCCCTCTTTTTATCAAACTGAGGAAGATTTATACCCTTTTCTTCTATAGTCATGGCAGCAAGCGCCGCCATTTTCTCACATAGGTCCAGATCCTCCTTATCATACAGTTTTCCGTCAAGACGGTTTATTATCAGTATGCAGCCCATGGCTTCACCCAGTGCCTTTAAGGGAACACATATAAGGGTCTGTGCCTTGTGCCCCCTGTCATCATACACACTGTCCTCTATTCGCGGATCCCTGTCGACATCGGCTATCATGATCGACTCGCCCTTTTGGGTGACAACACCCTCTATTCCTATACCGTTTTCCACAGTCATATCGGATATGTCTATCGGCCCCATGCAGCAGACCGGTATGAGCATATTGCTCTTACGGTCAAGGAACCATATGGCTCCGGCCTCGCTCCCGAGCTGGCCCACAATGGTTTCAAGGGCCCCCTGCAGGGCGTCATCTGTATTTTCGCTCTCGAGCAGCTGGCTCATTATCCGCCATGTTGCAACGGTATGTCTTCTGTCTTTTTCTGTCTTACCCATAATACCCCCGATTTTTATTGCATTGACACGTTTGTAAGCGGCTGTTTTCCTATTTTTCTGAAAGATACAAAATCAATCACCACGGTAAATATAATATTTAAGACAACGGATAACACCCAGGCAAGCAGATACGGTGTCCTGCTGTACATGGAAGTCCCGCTCTCAAAGCCCCGTATCATAGTGAGTGAAAAAGGTATTCCTACGGCCACACCGACGGCAAGGCCGATAAGTGTTGTCATGGCAGTTTCCCTGACAAGGTATCCGATCACCTGTCTTAAGGAAAAACCGTTTACCAGCATTATAAGTAATTCCTTCATTCTGCGGTCAACCAGTATATTGGTAAGGTTTATAAGGATCATTGCAGACAGGACCACGGATACTGCAACAAGTACTACCGCCATAAGGGTTCCCAGAACCTTAAACTGCCTGGTCCGCCCGTGAAGATGCTTTTGATTCTCTATACTCACCCTGTCCGATAAGCCGGTCAGTTCCTGCTTAAGTGTATCGGGGGATCCGCTTCGTGCCCTTACAAGATAAGAATTTATAACGTTTACTTCACCAAACTGTGCAAGATAGGCCTCAGAAGTAATGATCCCCAGTTCATCCACGGGATTTACATACGTGCCCGTTACATATGCCTCCTTAGGCTCGAGGAAATTGTCATATAGAATAAATGAGTCGCCCTTCTCGATCCCTGCATTTTCCACAAACTTGTGTCTTACCAGCAGTCCGTAAGACTGCGGCTTACATATCCTGCCCTTCATATCGGTAAGGTTAAGAAAATCAGAAAGCCCCTCCTCATTTCCACATATCACAGGCAGTCCCTTATACCGGTTACCGTTCGAATAAACATGATCTTCGCAGGTTACCGGAAGGAAGTCTGCTCCCGCACTCTCAAGCGTTTCTTCGATCCGGTTTCTTATTTCCTCCGTATCCGCTCCTGAGACAACCACTTTAAAATCATAATCATAGATTTTATATTGAAGCTCTGAAGCCTCGGCAAGTGCCATCTGTACGGAAAATCCGGAACCTACAAGCAGGGTACATCCCGCTATGACAGCGATCGACACAAGTACACGCTCGGCATCCATGAGTATGTTGCTCACTATAAGACTTGAATACAGTGACCGCTTGTCGGAAAAAATGCTTCTTGTCATCGAACGTTTCACGGGCTCACTTCCGTTTATGAGCCCGGATGCGGAACACTTAAGAAGTCCCTTGCAGGCAGAATGTGCAACAAAAGCGGATGTCAGAAGCATAACAAAGCTTATGATGATTATTACCGGCCATACAATGATATTTTTAAGCATCCCGAAAACATAGACATCTTTAAGGGATGTCTGTACGATATATTCGATACCCCGTCCACCGAAGATACCGAGTACCGACCCGGTTATCGTACCAAGGAAACTGAATACTATGTACTTTATCCCTATTTCCTTATTGTAAAAACCCAGTGCCTTAAGCGCACCCACCTGCTTTTTCTGTTCATCGATCATTATGGCGATATTGGAGAAACAAACGGTTGATGCTATCAGCGCAAATACCGGAAAGAAGTAAAATACCAGGGAAAAGATGGCATTATGATAAGGTCTTACTTCCGAAAAAGCCCTGTTAAGCTCCCTGTCCTTGACAAGGTAGAAGCATCGTTTGATGGAATCTATCTCATCCCGGGCCTTGCTTAACTTGTCCTCTGCTTCCTTCTCCTTTTTTTCATACTCTTCCCATCCGTCACTGAGCTTATTTATGTTGCTTTCCCGTTCTTCATAATAAGTCTTCCAACCCGAAAGGATCTGATCGGTTCCCTCATCTCTTGCTTTTGAATACTCATCCCTTGCAGCCTGAAGCTTCTTCTCTCCTTCTCCTACCTGCCTTTTGTATTCGCTCCACCCCTCATCAAGCTGTCTTCTTGCATCGTCAAGCTGTTCCTGACCGTTGATGAGATCATTCCGCGCCTTTTCGATATCTGCCGATGCAACGGCATTGTCATACTCCTGCTTTGCGCTTTCATACTGCGCCTCGGCATTATCAAGCTTCTCCTTTGCCGCACTCAGCCTGCTCTTTACGTCATTTATACGGTTTTCGGCAAGGGTAAGGATATCTGAGACTTCCTTAAGATCCGAAGCATTGTCTATACCTAGTTCGAGTGCGACATCATAAATATACTCCGTATAATCATTATAAACAGTCCTGAGCAAGGCTAAATAATCAGCCATTCCCGACAGGCGGTCAAAGCCCTGTGAATTGCGGATACTGCTTCTTATATCATCCAGTCTTGCAAGATATGACTTGAAATCATCCCACCTTGTTTTGTTGATATAGGAAAAGCCTAAATCCTGAAATATACCGTCAAGCTCATCCGTGATCTGTCTTATTCTGTTTCTGAAAGGATCTGTGGCATCAAGTACATCATCCACGACCTTATCTATTTCCGAAATAAAGGTATTGTATGTTTCCCTTCCTGCATCAAGAGCCTGCTTTGCATCTTCAAGCTGCACCTTTCCGGTCTCGAGCTTAGCCATACCCTCATCGAATTTCTGCTGTCCCCTGGCCAGTTCATTCAGTCCGTCACCATATTCCCTCTCTCCTTCACGCAGCCTGTTAAGGCCCGTATCCATTTGGGAGCGTGCACTCTTCTGGCCCGCATCAAGACTTTCCTGTCCCTGTGAGAGCTTCTGTTTAAGTTCCTCTTCACCGCTCTCCAACTCCTCGGAGGCCTTCTTTAACTCCCTGTCAAGCTCATTCTGGGCATCCGTAAGCTTATCGTAGGCCTCCCTGAGGGCTTCATCAGCATCCCTTTTTGCGTCATCGTATTTTGCGTTTGCTTCATCGGTAACCGCCCTGGTCCTTTCATCGGACAGAACGGATGCAAGGTCAATAAGTCTTTCTTCAACCTCTTCGGTAGCTTTCTTGTATTTCTTATCTATAAAGTTATCATATTTATCACTGTCCATGCTTACGAAGGCCGAAGTATAAGCATCATCCAGTACGCTTCCGTCAAAAGCAGAAGGCGCAAGGACCGCAAAATCATTCGAAAGCCTGGATATATAGTCGGGATGCTGTGCGGCACCGGTAACCAGAAATTCTTCCTCCTTAAGCAGGCCGTCAAGATTGGGATTTTTAATAAAGATACGGATGCTGTCACCTTCGGACAAGCCAAGTTCGGTCATTACATCATCCGAGACCGCACATTCATTGTCCCTTTCCGGAAGCCGTCCGGATACGGCGTAGGGTACACTGATCCTCTCGGTAACGGACAGAATGTCAAGATCGTAATGAGTATCCCCATATACAAGCAGAGCCTGCGTTACATAAGCAGCCTCTGCATCATCTATTCCCTCCACTTCCATGATCCTGTCAATATCCGCAGCCTTTACGCCCATGGTCGATATTATCTCAAAATCCTTGAAGTTATGCTCTTTGTAATAATCCGTGACACACCTGTCAACAGACACACCCAGGTAGAATAAACCGGGTATGCCCGAAAGCCCCACAAACATTATTCCGAGAATTGACAGAAAGGGGATCCTCTTTTTTATTATATTTAAAAATATATCCTGAAGTCTTGCTGTTTTCACGCTGTGTTCTGTTCTTTTCGATGTAAATGATTTCAGCAGATAGGTAACTGTTATATGATAATTATATAAGAAACATCGGGAAAAAGAAACAGATACAAAAAGGACCTCCCGGCCGGGAGATCCTCTCCTTGTATTATCATTAACAGGCGGCTGCCAGTGTTCCCACGATCCCGGTAACTATGAGTATGGGGATCGCCACATACAGAAGCCCGCCGAATATCAGCATAAGCACTATGGCCGGAAGGAAAATCAGATATGCTGCTATCTTGAATATGCCCCACCCTACCTTAAGAGCGAAGATCAGAAGCTTTCCGAATACTATAAGGAACATTATCGTTATTATCAGTGTCATCATGGTATCTCACCTCCCTACAGTTGGAAATATATCATCGCCGTCTTAATAAATCTTTTATTGAACATTAAAATCAGATTAATTATTGAAAAATATGTTATTATTAAAATATGTTGGAATAAGGTGGTGAAACTAAATTGGACAAAGCACTTAAAACATCCGAAGAGCTTTTGGAATTCATCGATGCATCTCCGTCATGCTTTCATGTTATTGAGAATGTCAGAAAAGAACTTAAGGATCATACCGAATTAAAGGAAAATGAAGAATGGGATCTGAAACGCGGACAGGGATACTATGTGGTCCGTAATTCATCGTCGCTCATCTCATTTTTCATTCCGGGATCGTATGAGAGAAGATCTGGGAACCGTATGAACGGCTTCAGGATATGTGCCGCACACTGTGATTCTCCCCTCTTTAAGATAAAGCCGAATGCCGAGATGGCCGTCGAAGACCATTATAAGGTTCTTAACGTGGAGAAATACGGCGGAATGATCCTGTCTTCCTGGCTGGACAGACCCCTGTCGGTGGCGGGACGTATATTTTTTGAATCTGAAGGGGACATTACGGAGAAGCTTGTTAACATTGACAGGGATGTCCTTATCATACCGAATGTGGCTGTCCATATGAACAGGGATGCAAACGACGGATATAAGTTTAATCCGGCAAAGGACATGCGTCCCCTCTTTGCTTCATCCGTTTCCGGTGAAGACAATGCTGCTTCCCTTCTTAAGCTCATTGCGGATGAAGCCTGTATAGATCCCGGGCAGATACTCGGTACGGATCTGTTTTTGTATAACCGTGTGAAAGGAACCTTTTTAGGTGCCGATAAGGAGATGATAGCATCCCGCTCCTTAGACGATCTGCAGTGCGTATACGCTCTTGTTAAAGGATTCACGGATAGTTATGATGACCGTGGAGCCGGTATCCCCGTGCTCTGCATCTTTGACAACGAAGAGGTGGGCAGCCTTACCGGGCAGGGGGCGGATTCGACTTTTCTAAAGGACGTGCTTGACAGGATATCCTCTAATCTTTTGAAGGGCAGTGTAAGCAGTATCCTCCCGGACAGCTTCATGATCTCGGCAGACAATGCCCATGCGGTGCATCCCAATCATCCCGAGTATGCCGATCCCACCAATAAGCCGTATTTAAACGGAGGGATAGTGATCAAATACAATGCCGGCCGCAAGTATACAACCGATGGCCGGTCGGAAGCCTTTATCCGGAAGTTATGCCGGGATAACGGCATTCCGGTAAAGACCTATGCCAACCGCTCGGACATAGCAGGAGGTTCCACGCTCGGTAACCTAAGCAACCGGCATGTATCCTTAAACACGGTTGATATCGGGCTCCCGCAGCTGGCCATGCATTCGTCGTATGAAACGGCCGGGACATATGACACACAATATCTTATAGATCTGATCAAAGCTTTTTTGAAGTTCAAATAGTTATGTAAACCATGGAGGATCGTTATGGGACGTGCATCTGTAAAAGAGAATAAATCAATATACCAGTTAACAAGGGAAGAACTTAAGCTCACCCGTGAAAAAGCAAGTGAAATGACCGGCTTTATGTCACCGGAACATATAGAGAAGATAGAGAACGGGAAGATAAATATCCAGCCTGATGATGTCCTGGCACTGGCTGAAAGTTATAAATCCCCCAAACTGTGCAATTATTACTGTTCAAACGAATGTCCGATAGGGAAGAAATACGTTCCGGAGGTTCAGGTAAAGGATCTGGCCCAGATAGCCATAGAAACCCTGAATTCGTTAAACAGGATAAACCGGGAAAAGGACCGGCTCCTTGAGATAATCGAGGACGGGAAGGTAACGGATGATGAGATATCCGATTTTGTTTCGATCAAGAAAACCTTTGACAAGATATCTTTATCGGTCAATACGCTTCAGTTGTGGGTGGATCAGGCAATAGCGGACGGCAATCTTGACAGGTCCATCTTTGATGATTAGTTAAATTATATAGATTAAAAATGTAAAATATGTTATTTTGAAACCAATATGTGATAAAATATTTAAGATAGTCGGGATGTTTCACTCGGGCGACGGCTAGGGAGAAACAGCAGCATTTCAGGCGGTATGTCAGTGACAGGAGAATATACAATGAGCAGGAAGAATCCGGAACAGTACACAAGTGAAGATGTTATAAATCTCTTTGGCAGGCTTGTTGATGTGGCGGTCGTGGTTGATAAAACTACCGAGAAATATCGTGCCGTGATCAGGCGTGGGATGTTTGAAAATCTTATCGAATCACTTCAAATCGGTCAATGATGAATACGGACATGCGGCAGGTGATAAGACACTTAAGCGTTTTGCCCGGATATTATGTGATTCCTTTAAGGAAGATACTGTGGATATAGGACGCTGGGGCGGCGAGGAATTTGTTGCGGTATGCTATAACAAAACCCTTGATGAGGCTGTCAAAATGGCTGAGAAATTCAGAATTGCCATAGCAGATGCATCCATGTCACACCCCAGAAACATCACCTGTTCTGCAGGTGTTACGGAAGTTAAGGAAGGCGATAAGTTCGAAGATGCCTTCGGCCGTATGGACAAGGCCCTCTATGAGGCCAAGTCCGGCGGAAGGAACCGGGTCGTTGCCGGTTAGTGTTTATTTAATATAGGTCTTGTTATATGTACGTTGAAGAACTCAATAAGCGGACCCATGAAAAATGCGGTTATTATGGTACCTATTCCGGCTATTGTGGGAATCATCGGTATTGTACCTCCGGATAAGAGGAACAGGACCACACCAAGTATAACGCATACTATGTCGGTTATTATCCTTACATACTGGAACTTACCCTTTTTCCAGGTATTGCATATTATAAGGGCAATTGCATCATATGTTGAAACACCAAGGTCGGCCGTCATATAGAAGGCGGATCCGAAACAGATGATGACTACTCCGACGACAAGACATATGATCCTGACTGTGATGGACGGATTGACAATTACCGTCTGCAGGTATTCGTATGTGAACTGTGTGATATACCCAAGCAGAAAGAGATTGATAAATGTGGCTATTCCTATATAGTGCCTGTCAAATACAAGGGCAAACAGGAGCAGAACCGCATTTGTGATCACGTACAGAGTACCGAATTTGATAGGGACTATCGCATCAAGGCCTGCCATAAATGACTGAAAGGGGTCAACCCCCAGTGCCGCTATCTTAAATATTCCGACACTTATCGCGCATATGATCACACCGAAAAGGGACATTGCCACCCTTTTTGTATTTTTGTTGTCTTTTACAACTGAATTATCTGCATTCATTTTTTCCATCCTCAAGGAACTTGTAAAGCAGTGTGTATAGCTCTTTTGTTTCCTTTTCGCTTAACGGTGATTTCCTGCACGACATTTTTAAAGGGATATCCTTGCATTTTTCCTTAAGTTCGTCACCCTTCTTTGTGATGGTCACGATCGTTATACGTTCATCTTCTTTTGAACGCTCCCTGGTAACATATCCTTCGTTTTCGAGCCTTTTTAACAGAGGGGTCAGAGTTCCCGCATCCAAATGGAGGCTTTCCCCCAGCTGACCTACGTTTACGTACTCCTTCTCCCACAGGACCATAAGGACGATATACTGGGTGTAAGTAAGACCCAGGGGTTTAAGATAAGGCGTGTAAGAGCTAACGATCTTTCTTCCGCAGGCGTATAGCGGAAAACATAACTGATTTCTTAATAAAAGCTGTTCATATTCCTGTGCCATTTTTATACATCTCCTTATTGTCTTTCACAATATTATATTGTGCGCAATATATGATGTCAATACTTTTTATCATATTTGTTGTGATATAATATCTGAATACGAAGGGAATCCGGATAACTGATAAGATGTCGGACAGAATGAACACAGAAACAAAAAAGAATAATGATTTTTCAAAGGGCC
>JBGUQP010000288.1:0-3138 GCA_045131145.1 Lachnospiraceae bacterium
CTCTCGGAAAATGTCGTTCCCGACCTGAATATATAAGTGATACAGGTTGTCAGTAGGATCGCAGATATTATAACTGTGAATTTGTACTTTAAAATCTGTTTCATCATAGTTTTTTTTACTACGCTTTGCTCAATAAATATATAATCGATCGATCCGAACCTATCTATCCGGTCAGAATCTGAAATAAAGGAAAGGATTGAAGGAAGCATCGGCAAGATAAGCTGCACACAGTATAAATAAAGCAGTAAGAAGCGGTATGCATACTGCTTCCTTATCCCGGATGCCTGCATATATCCTGTTTCCGATGCCGGATGAAAGGATGCATCCCAGGATCAGGATAAATCCGTAGTTTCTTATGTAATAAAGGGCGTCCGATGAAATCCCGCCGGTAAAGAGCCTTGATATGTAAATACCCAGCTGTTTTAAGTCGGATATAGCAAAAAGCATCCATCCAAAACCGATGGCAAGCAGGGAATAAACCCTTGCTACTGCCTTGTGTTTAGAGAGGAAATCCTTAAAACCGGACCGTTCTATCATAAGCAACACGAAGAAATACAGGCCCCAGAAGATGAAGTTCCAGTCAGCACCATGCCAAAAACCGGTAGCAAACCATACAATAAAGAGGTTGAACACCATCCTTCCCCTGCTTACCCTGTTGCCCCCCAAGGGTATATACAGATAATCCCTGAACCAACCCGAAAGGGTCATGTGCCACCTTCGCCAGTACTCTGTTATGGAAAGGGACGTATAGGGCAGGTCGAAATTCTTAGGGAATTCAAATCCAAGCATCTTTCCAAGCCCTATAGCCATCATTGAATATCCGTTAAAGTCAAAATAAATCTGGATCGTATAGGCCAGCATACCAAGCCAGGCCATGGGTGCCGAAAGGTTTACATAACCTATTTCTTCGAGTTCCTTCCACAAAGCCCCTGCATTGTTTGCGATAAGTACCTTGGATGCAAGACCAAGGGTAAACAGTTTAAGGCCGTCTTCGACGTCTGATAAGTCTATATGCCTTTCCTTAAGTCTTTGTGATACATTGCTGTATACAACGATCGGTCCGGCAATAAGCTGGGGAAACATACACAGATAAGTTCCCAGGTTGATAAATGATTTTTCAACCTCGACCTTCCCCCTGTAAAGATCGATCACATAGGACATGATCTGGAAGGTGTAAAAGCTTATTCCGAGAGGCAATGTTATGTCAACCATGCTTATGGATGAGCCTGTAACCGAATTAATGTTTTCAATGAAGAAATTGATGTACTTAAAGAAAAAGAGCATGGAAAGATCGAAAACGATCGCACCTGCGAGCACAGCCTTATCTCCTCTTCCCCTGAAGCGGCCTATAAGGATACCTGCCAGCCAGTTGACGGTTATGGACACAAGAAGGAGGATAAGATACTTAGGCTCGCCCCAGCCGTAGAAAATGATGCTGCCCAAAAAAAGCACCGGATTTTTGATTTTGCCCGGCACAAGATAATATACAATAAAGAAAATCGGTATGAACCAGAATAAAAACAAAAGAGAGCTAAAGACCATTAAGGTACTCCTATATATATTCATACAAATGAGGACACGGGGACGGTTCTACTGTCTTCACGCCAAAGATAATGCTCCTTCTTAAATCTTGTTACGTGAAGACAGTAGAACCGTCCCCGTGTCCTCACCGCTCCGTTTAATGATGAAAGTCCTAAATCAGCGGGTATTTCTTCGTAAGTTCATCAACGATCGCACGTGCCTTGGATACTCCGTCAGCACCTTCTTTGACAACCAGCGAGATAGCCTCGGCAATCCTGTCCATATCGGCTGTGTTCATGCCCCTTGAAGTAACGGCAGGTGTTCCAAGCCTTATACCGCTTGTAACAAATGCCTTCTGAGGATCATTGGGAACAGTGTTCTTGTTGGCTGTGATATGAGCCTCGTCAAGAAGCTTCTCTATCTCCTTGCCTGTAAGTCCCTGAGGGCGAAGATCAAGCAGCATAAGATGATTATCCGTACCGCCGGATACGATGGAAAGTCCCCTGTCAAGAAGTCCCTTGGCAAGTGCCTGGGCATTATCAACTATATTCTTACCATACTCCTTGAACTCAGGTGAAAGAGCTTCCTTAAAGCATACAGCCTTGGCTGCTATAACATGCATAAGAGGGCCTCCCTGGGTTCCCGGGAATATTGCCTTATTGAAGTTAAACTTATCGGCTGCTTCCTGGTTACAAAGGATCATACCGCCACGGGGACCGCGAAGGGTCTTGTGGGTAGTTGTTGTTACAACATCGGCATAAGGAATGGGGCTCTCATGATAGCCGGAAGCAACAAGACCGGCTATATGAGCCATGTCTACCATAAGATAAGCACCTACCTCATCGCATATCTCCCTGAATTTTTTAAAGTCGATCTTCCTTGCATAAGCGCTGGCACCGGCAAGTATCATCTTGGGCTTGCACTCAAGTGCTATCCTTCTTACTTCATCATAATCAATAAATCCGTCATCATTAACACCGTAATGAACACAGTTAAAATACTTACCCGACATATTTACCGGTGAACCGTGAGACAGATGTCCGCCGTGATCAAGATTCATACCCATAAAAGTATCACCGGGCTCAAGCATTGCAAAGAATACTGCCATGTTGGCCTGTGCTCCCGAATGGGGCTGAACATTGGCATAATCACATCCAAAAAGCTTCTTGGCCCTCTCCCTTGCAAGGTCCTCAACTATATCAACACAGTCGCATCCGCCGTAATATCTCTTACCGGGATATCCTTCGGCATATTTGTTGGTAAGCGGACTTCCCATGGCAGCCATAACTGCCTTGCTTACCCAGTTCTCCGAAGCAATAAGCTCGATGTGAGAGTTCTGCCTCTCCTGCTCCTTAACAATGGCCTCTGCGATCTCGGGATCGACTGACCTTACTTCATCAAGTGAATACATTTAAATACCTCCCTAAACCAAAATTGACAAACCATGTTACATTATATATAAACCCAAATCAAAATACAACAGAAATGAACTAATTAAATCCAACAAATCTCTGAGCGATCTTATACTCAAGTACTGATATCTTGCGTCCGCCCTTCCCGGGGATATTCGTTGCGTTACCTAGCATTCCGAACCTTAACCTGAAATAATCCCTGCCG
>JBGUQP010000289.1:0-2779 GCA_045131145.1 Lachnospiraceae bacterium
CCGTTTCTTAAGACCATCTTCCCACTCGTACCAGGGAGCACCATCCCGGTCCTTCTTAATGGCTGTAAAGAGAGCATAATCCTTAAGCCAGTCCTCCTCGCGTTTTATAAAAGCCTTAAGCTCCTTATCTTCCTTCCCCGCTTCCTTAAACCTCTCATGAGCAGCCTTAAGAAGCTTATCCCTGTTTTCATACATGGAGCCGTAATCAACACGGGTTTCATCATTACCGAAATCTGCTCCGTTACATTCATCCCATGTAAGAAGGCCTTCCTCTATAAGGTCTTCTAGTGAGATAAAGTAAGGATTACCCGCGAAAGCCGAAAATGGCTGATAGGGTGAATTCCCATAGCCCGTAGGTCCCACCGGAAGTATCTGCCAGTAACCCTGGGCTGCTCCGTGAAGAAAATCAACAAATTCATATGCTTCCCTGGAAAATGTTCCGATACCGAATCTTGACGGTATGGAAAAGACAGGAAATAAGATACCGCTTTCTCGCATGATATGCCCCCTTTATTTAATCCTCTTTATTCCCCTGATCACCGCAGAATGAAAAACCCCGCAGTCCATGGGATTAATTTACCACAGATCGCGGGGTTTATCAAATCATTGGAAAATATATGTTACTGCATTAATAGAGCAGCCTGCACATGATCTTTCCGTCAACAACATTCGATAATGTTACAAAATCAATAAATCCGTACGGATTAAGCTTGCCTGCAAGATTATAACCTCTCGGTATTGTCAGCAGGAAGGTGTGTCCGTTGAAGCCGTAAGTAACATTTACGGTTACGTCGGGACGGAGCTTTAATACATTTGCAAAATTAGCGTCAAAGCTTAAAGGTGTTAACGATGAAAGATTAACCGTACCGTTCTTGGGTGCCGCTACTATCAGGTTGGTAGCTATCGCAAGCCATGATGCATTGGTTGCCGCGGGATTGTAAACGGGCTGAGGAACATAAACAACTTTGGTATTATTATTGTTGCTTCTGGGGCTTCCGTTTACCCTTACCTTAACAAAAGTAAGGCTGCCGTGATATCCGATGATCTTGATAACACAGGTACCTTCATTGACACCGGTAACTACACCGTAGCCGTTAACGGATGCCACACCACCATTGGTCGACTGGAAATCAGCACCGCCGGGTACATTGATCTGGTAAGTATCACCTACATCAAGTGTGATATCGTTGGGACCTGAGTAAATCCATTCGGGATAATCATGATGATGGTGATGATGATCTCCCCACCAATACGGATAGCCGCACCAGCAATAACCATCCGGAACGGACGGTTCCGTATACTCAACTTCGTCCCGGTGCTTGATCGAGTAATCAATTGCTGCATCCACTGATTTCTGTATATCTATGAGCACCTGATTATGATCATCAGCATATACATTAGCCGCAGGTATAAGAGAAGCCATCAGTGTGGCAGCTGCTATCAAACCACAAAAAATTCTCATCCTTTTTTTCTGTTTCATGACAGAGCCTCCTTTACTAGTTGTAATATTATAATACAACAAAACAAATGTTATTTTCAAGCAATATTGTAACAAAATATGCAAATTTTATTCATTGTTTATCCCAAATTAATAGATAAAATGACCTTATGTGTTATAATAAAGAAAATGCAGACTGAAAGGCATTCTCAATGAATATAGAACTGCAGTTATGCGGACTCGTTATGCTGGTTGTATTTCTGGTATTTATCGAGCGCGAAAAAAAACTGAATGTCAAGAACAGGGCCTTGTTTCTTGCGGCCTTTACCACTTGCATCATATGTCTTATTTTTGATGTCGTTTCGATCATCTGCATCCATGAAGCCGTTTATAACGGGTTCTCTCCACTGATCACAAGAATAGCATGCAAGGCTTATATCATTCTTCTTGTATCGCAGGGCTACTGCAGCTTTCTGTATGCATGTCTGGACATAGCCATCCGCCACAGTTTCAAGCTAGTACGTATGATCACTCTTGCTGTATATTTAGTGGGCGAGGTTCTCATAATCGTTTTACCGATCGATTACCACATGGACGGACGGATTGTATATTCATACGGCCCTGCTGCCATGTGTGCGTATATAATGGCAGCGATCTTCATCTCCGTCATCCTTGTTTTCACTATCAAAAACAAAAGCAATATGGCGCACAGAAGGATCATTGCCCTCTTTACATGGCAGGGATTATGGCTTATTGCCGCCATAATCCAGTTCTTTTTCAAGGATGTCCTCCTTATAAGCTTTGCTTCCGCTTTCGGAATGGTCGTTCTATATTCACAGCTTGAAAATCCCAACGAGCATATTGACCGTATGACAGGTCTGTTCACCCAGAATGCCTTATCGATGTATTTAAGTGATAAGTATAAATACAGTGATCCCTTTGCATTTTACACAGCAAAGATCAAATATCTTGTTCCCACCACGGAGCTCGATATACGAAGAAATGCTGTAATGCGCTCCGCAGCCGGATTCCTTGAACTGGGTAAAGAACCTATATTCAGGATCGGTGATGATATGTTCTGCCTTGTTTATGACTCTTCCGACCGTGCTTATCAGAAACTCCTTGAGATAAAGGCAAGGGCTGATGGAGTAACGGATATTCCGGTTGAAGCCAAGTTCATTTATTTTCCCGATTCAAGTATACTGACCGGCCCCGATGAGGTTTTTAATTTCATACACCAATATGATGATTCTTCGGAAGATGTGATCGTCTGCAGCGGGGATCTTGTTCAGCAGATGCGATACAGGAGTGAGATCTATAATCTTATCGAAACCGCATTAA
>JBGUQP010000290.1:0-17203 GCA_045131145.1 Lachnospiraceae bacterium
CGGTATCAGGGAAGCAATGTTTAATGCCCTTAACGATTACAGGTCAGGTTATGAAGCGCTTGCTTTAGACGGACGTCTTAACTATCGCAGGTGGCGGTCAGAATGGCCGGATCTTGCCATCCGCCACGGCGAAAACTATGATGATGAATGTCTTGGACGGCTTGATTTTCTGACTCAGCGTATCAATTGGATCGATGAACAGATGCTCCTTTTGCATCCATCCACTTCGTCAGATCCTTTATAAGCTGTAAGGTCCGCATCCTGGCTCCTTCATTATCCAGATGACCGTTTGTATCATAGAACCGCTCATAGGGTATAAAGTAATCCGTTAGATGTGATATGACATCACAGTCAACCTTTTCAACGAGTTCAGCTTCAACCTCATCAAACACTGCCTTATCAGGCGTGAATTCTCCCTCTCCTATCGGGCATCCCGCAATGAGAAGGTATGCACCTCTGTCTTCAACATATCTGTTCAGTTCATTGATCCTGTTTGTGAAGGTATCGTTTACTTCCGGTATCCTCACACTTCCCGGATAGAATACAAAGTTGTCATCTTCATCGAGCCTTCGTACATTATCGCCGTATTCATTGAAAGCGCTTCTGGAATAACAGGTCGTTTCCTCAGGTATATTGTCATCCTCTTTCGTAAACTTATACATTAGACAATCCTTGAAATAGTCGGGATATGCCTTGATAATACCGTATATATCCTTCGGCCTTACCAGCTTCCAAAAGTCCCTGTGCTTTTCCAGGGTAATAAGTGCAAGGGCGGGATCTTCTATAGTGTCATCATCGGAATAGGTATGGGGAAAGAGGATAACTATATCTCCCTCATTAAGCTCACCCAGAGTCACCATACGCTCATTGAAGGCATTACCCAATCCTCCGTGCAGCCCCATATTTACAACCTCCATTCCCGTCGCTTCGGAAAGCATCTTCGAATCCATTCCGAAGGCAAGATTGGAATTCCCCAAAAGAACGATCTTTTGTCCCTGAAGGCTCTTGTACCTTGCTGTCTTGTCTATGAGCGAAGCCTGATAATTCCCAAGATGCTGGTTGCCGATAAGAAAATAATCAACAGCTATGATCAGCACGGCTGAGATCAGAAATATGCCCAGAAATTTTAAAATATTTATCAAAAACTTTTTCATTATTTCCCCTAGAACTGAAAGTAGACAAATTCAGTAGTGCTGACAGGCGGCATAAAGGCAAGTATTATCCATATCATAAGCAGATATACCGTCCATCTTATCCCTGTCTTTTTAGATGACAGCCATTTTATAACATCAGTCTTAAGCGATGCAAAATCATACAGCATAAGCAGGAGCATGAAGAACATACAGTAAAAACTCTCAGGTTTGTCAAATCCGAGTGCGGTCTGTTTAAACTGGGACGGGCGCCTTAAGCACCATGCAAATTTCTTTATGTACAGTACCGCATCCGTGATCGTATCTGACCTGAAAAAAATTACCGAAAACAGCCAGAAGAGAGCAACACCCAGCCAGGCAGCAACCTTCCATGCGCCGACCGGCTTTTTCTTGCCAAACAGCTTCTCTTCAATTATCTGACCCAAACCGTTCATTCCTCCCCAGATAACATATGTCCAGTTGGCTCCGTGCCACAGACCGCTCAGCAGAAAGGTTACGAGCAGGTTTATATCCCTTCTTATCTTAGAGCACCGGCTCCCTCCAAGAGGAATATATACATAATCCCTGAACCAGGTGGATAAGGAAATATGCCATCTCACCCATACTTCCCTTATCGAGGTTGAAAAATACGGGCTGTCGAAGTTCTTTACAAGCTTAATACCCAGCAGCCTGGCACTTCCTATCGCTATATCCGAATAACCCGAAAAATCACAGTATACCTGGAAAGAAAAAAAGACAAGGGCAAGAAAAAGATCAAGTCCCGTACATGATGCAATGGACGAAAATGCCGCATCAACATATGTGGCTGCGGTATCTGCTATAACCAGTTTTTTGAAAAATCCCCAGGCCATCAGCTTAAGCCCGTATGCAGCCTCTTCATAATCGAACTTCTTCTCACTTGTTATCTGCGGAAGCAGATTCTGAGTCCTCTCAATGGGGCCCGCCACCAGCTGTGGAAAAAAGGAGATAAAGGCCGCATATACTCCAAAGTTCTTGCAGGCCTTTACTTTACCCTTGTATACATCTATTGCATAACTTAAAGTCTGGAATGTGTAAAATGAGATCCCGACAGGCAGTATCAGCTTAACCGTCATTGGATGCAGCTGTATTGCAAACTTCGATAAGAGGGAAACAAATGAGTCCAAAAAGAAATTCAGATATTTAAATACTGCCAGAACCCCCAGGCATATGATAAGCGCCGTCACCAAAACGGCCTTCCTGTAAGCATTAGACTCACTTCTCTCCATCAGAAGTCCGGCTGCGTAGGATATAAGAGTTGTTCCGAAAATAAGTATAATATACTTAGGATTCCAGCTCATATAAAAGTAATAGCTTGAAACCAGCAGAAGTATCCATCTGTATTTATTGGGGATTGCCCAGTATATTGCAAATACTATCGGCAGGAAAATGCCATAGGATAAAGAATTAAAAAGCATGTCTGTCTTCCTGTAAATCCTTTGTGTGATACCTGACTAATTTATCATAAATATCATCCCCTTGCAAACCGTAATATATCGGGACAGTGCTTTTCCCATGCATGAACGGCATAGGGAATATGTCCCTTCTCTGTCTCCTCTTTTATATTGGTTTCAAGGGCAAAATCATATGCTTCCTCTTCCGAAGCCGCCCTGTACTTATCATCCGGTACATAAGCAAACCAGGAAAAGAACATATCCTCATTAAAACGCCAGTAAAGATCGATCAGGTTCTTTCTGCGTCTTATAAGGTTGATGGTATTTATAATATGTCTTAAGGAAAAGCCGCCGTTACCGACCCTCAGCTTCTCAGGTTCCTTAACCACCATCAGTTTGAGACGGTCCTTTATGGTATACGGCCTGCCAAAAGGCCCCTCCGGCCACACCGCACCCCAGTAGTCGTATGATCTCTCTCTTGATATTCCGATAAACTCCTCGAGTGTGTGGTCCGTATTCAGTATATATGTATCGGTCTGGGCGATAAGCATATATTCATAATCGATAAACTGCCTGTAGAATTCCTCAGACAGCAGAAGACGGCTGTAGGTCTTGTTGGATCTGAAATATTTACCCTTAAAGGGTCTGAAGTGAATATTAAAGCCCTCTATTTCCGACACTATGCTTTCATATGCAGAAACATTCATAAAAAAGGGGTGAATGAAATAGATATCATAGTCCTTAAGGACACTGCAGTTACGCTTGATTGACAGCACCTCGTTATCGGTGGGTATTATATTGTAGATCGGAATGATCACGCAGCAGGTTTTCATAATACGTATTATACCATAAAAAAGAAGACACGGGGACGGTTCTTCTATCCGGCTGTCGGGTAACGCCAGGCTCATTCGCTACACTTCGTTACGCTCATATCCGGCTGTCGCCGGATTAAGTCAGAAAAATACCCTGCGATAATTGTGCAAGCACATATCGCAGGGTATTTTCTTCCTTAGCCTGGCTCGTAACTACGCTTACATCATGCCGCCCATGCCGCCGCCTGCGGGCATTGCGGGGGTGTCTTCCTTGATGTTGGCTACAACCGACTCGGTTGTAAGGAAGGTCGAAGCAACACTTGTTGCATTCTGAAGGGCTGACCTTGTAACCTTAACGGGATCAAGGATACCGGCCTTAACCATGTCTACATACTCACCTGAGAGAGCATCGAAGCCCATGCCGTCCTTTGATTCCTTAACCTTGTTTATGATAACGGAGCCTTCAAGTCCTGCATTTCCAGCTATGTGGAAGAGAGGCGCCTCAAGTGCCTTCATAACGATGTTGGCACCGGTCTTCTCATCGCCTGTGAGTGACTCTGCAAGCTTGGCAACCTTCTTCTGAGCATGGATGTAAGCCGATCCGCCGCCTGCGATGATGCCTTCCTCAACTGCAGCCCTTGTAGCTGCAAGAGCATCTTCCATACGGAGCTTGGCCTCCTTCATCTCGGTCTCGGTTGCGGCACCTACGCGGATAACCGCTACGCCGCCCGATAACTTGGCAAGCCTCTCCTGAAGCTTCTCACGGTCAAAGTCAGATGTTGTCTGCTCGATCTGAAGCTTGATCTGGCCGATGCGGGCCTGGATATCCTTCTTCTTGCCTTCACCGTCAACGATAATGGTGTTCTCCTTCTGAACCTTGACTGACTTAGCCTTGCCAAGCTGGTCAAGTGTTGTCTCCTTAAGGTCAAGACCAAGATCATCAGATATTACCTGGCCGCCTGTAAGGATTGCTATATCCTCAAGCATTGCCTTCCTTCTGTCGCCGTAGCCGGGTGCCTTGACACCTACTACCTGGAAGGTTCCGCGAAGCTTATTAACGATAAGTGTTGTAAGAGCTTCACCCTCGATATCCTCAGCGATTATAAGAAGCTTGCTGCCTGACTGAACGATCTGCTCAAGCAGGGGAAGGATATCCTGGATGTTTGAAATCTTCTTGTCTGTGATAAGGATGTAGGGATTCTCAAGGTTGGCTTCCATCTTATCCATATCGGTTGCCATATAAGCCGAAATGTAACCACGGTCGAACTGCATACCTTCAACGAGGTCAAGCTCTGTGAGCATGGTCTTACTTTCCTCGATGGTGATAACGCCGTCGTTTGAAACCTTCTCCATAGCATCTGCAACCATGTTGCCTACTTCGTCATCACCTGCGGAAATGGCAGCAACCCTTGCGATATGCTCCTTACCCTTGATCTTTGATGACATCTTGGCAATGGCATCAACAGCTTCCTTCGTTGCCTTCTTCATACCCTTACGCATGATGATGGGGTTGGCACCTGCCGCTAAGTTCTTCATACCTTCATCGATCATTGCCTGAGCAAGAACCGTAGCTGTTGTAGTACCGTCACCTGCCGCATCATTGGTCTTGGTCGCTACTTCCTTAACGAGCTGGGCACCCATGTTCTCGAATGCATCCTCAAGCTCTATCTCCTTGGCGATGGTAACACCGTCGTTTGTGATAAGGGGTGCGCCGTAGCTCTTGTCAAGTACTACGTTCCTTCCCTTGGGACCAAGTGTTACACGAACTGTATTTGCAAGCTTGTCAACGCCTGCTACCAGGGCTTCACGGGCCTCTGCTCCGTATTTGATATCTTTAGCCATTTTTCTTTCCTCCTTAATGCTGTTTATTTCTTTTGACACCTCATCCACCGCTTCGCGGTCCCCCTTCCCCTCAAGGGGAAGGCATGATTACTTCACTATGGCAAGTATGTCGGATTGTTTAACTATAATAAATTCCTCATCACCAAGCTTTACATCGGTTCCCGCATACTTGGAATAGATGACCTGTTCGCCCTTCTTTACTTCCATCTTTACTTCCTTACCGTCAACCACACCACCGGGACCTACTGCGATAACCTCAGCCTGCTGGGGCTTCTCCTTGCTCTGACCGGGCAGAACGATACCGGACTTGGTTGTTTCTTCAGCCTCAAGCTGTTTAAGAACTACTCTGTCGCCTAAAGGTACTAACTTCATTATGATTCGCCTCCTATTTATATTTTTTATCTTTATTTTTTCTATTTGTTAGCACTCCATTCATTCGAGTGCTAACACAAGTATTATAATATCCCTTCCGGGATGTATTGTCAACATGAAATTTTATCGCTCATCCTTTTTCGGATCGTAAGCTCCGCACAGGTTTTTAAAAAGGATTCTCATTAGCTCGGCGTTTCCCTTAAAAGGGCTTATCTTAGTGGGAGGTTTTCCGGAATCCGGATAGGCTCTTGTAACAGGGATCTCACAGGCCTTCATGCCAAGCCTTGTTGCGCGGACCGACAGGTAGGCAAGAAGCTCATATGTCATAAATATATCTCTTAAGGGTTTTACCCGCTCATCGGTAAGATATCTCCTTGAGTAGGCCCTGTAGGCATTTGTGGTATCCGTAAACTTATGATGTGCGGTAACAGATATGACGGGAGCATGAATAAGCCTGACTGCGATCGTTCTTATCGGCGGAGTGTTTATCGCCCGTCCACCCTTTATAAAACGCGATCCCTGAACAAGATCATAGCCCTCTTCAAGCTTCCTTATAAAGTTGGGAACATCCTCTATGCTGTCCTTATTATTTCCGTCTATCGTGATGATACCTTCATATCCACGTTCGAGAGCCCACCATATTCCCATTCTGAGCTGGGCCCCCTGTTTTCCGGTATCCTTCTTTACAAGCAGTGTATTCACCTCAAGAGATCTGAGTATTGCCTCATCCGTGCAGCCGTCACTTGACCCGCCGTCACAGATCACAATATCGGCATGCTTAGGAACTCCATGTTCACACGCCCTCTTAAGTTCCTTATGTATCCTCTCCCCTTCATTTATTATGGGTATCAGAACACAGTAGCTGCTTGTTCTTACATTATATTCAAAACACTCAAACTCAGGTACACCCTCTTGTCTTTTGTATAACATCTCTCTTTCCGCTTTCCGGTTTCTTCATCTGTCCCGGGAATGATCTCAGCCCATAAGTGATGCAAGATATATCATCGTATTCTCAACTATCTTAAGATCATCCTGTTTTCCCATCTCTATCGATATATATCTGTCATAGCCGCATTCCTTAAGAAAAGCGATAAGGTCCTTATGCAGCTCTCTTTTCTCTATAACCTTAAGACCCGGTTCACTTATATGGACATGATTGATAAGGTGCCCCCTGCCCTCAAGAACCGATACCTGTTCGCCGTTCTCGATCATGGTCCCGACATCCAGGTTTAACAGGAAACCGGCCGACCCTGCTTCCTCTATAAGATCAAGGGCGGCAGCTGTATCATTTATATAATTCGTATTGTAGATCGGAGGATTGGCTTCCATGGCAAGTACCGTGTTATGCTCCCCGGCATACTCACCCAGTTCCCTGAAAAACGAAACCGCACTGCAAGGATCCGCACCGTCCGGCACATTCCTGTTCCTCGGACAGCCGAATACAAGATTCCCGCATCCTACAGCCTCTGCAAAATCAATCGCCTTCATGGTATAGTCAGTGAGTATCCTCCGTTCCTCTTCTCCTCCAAACAGAGCTTCCTTCCTGCCATACCATATGGACTGCATGGACGGGACCGACAGACCATGTTCCTTTTTCAGATCCCCGGCCCACTCCCCGGCTTCTGCTATCCGGTCATAAGGCGCTTCGGGAAAAATCCTTGTCGGAGCTATTTCCAGTCCGCTGTATGAAAGTTCCTTCATCAGCCTGTATACTTCGCGATCATGTGAAGCATCCCAGGCTATATTTGAGATCGACAGCCTGATCATACGGTTACCCTCTCCATTTATCATATAGCTTCAATACCCGTAACGGTCCACCGGTTTTTTGACCCCTCTTCAGCGCAATGACTGCATAAAGTCACGTATTCTCTCAAGCACTTCCCGCTTCTCATAAATGTATCCGTCATGCCCGCCGAAAACCCTGTCATGGATGGTCCTGTAATCATAAAAGGCTGGCTTACCCGGAAGTTCGTTTATAAAGGTATCACCGGTCAGATATTCATATACTTCCCCGGCCGATACCGGTTCCGTGGCCGGATGCCACAGCTTTATATCGTTACGAAGGGCTGTATTTATATCATCCCACAGTCCCGACAGATCATAAAACTGATACACAGATCTGCTGTCCGTAAAGTTAAGGGCCGAGAAGCCGAGGGCTTTAAACCTTTCCTTAAGCTCTTCCCTGTCCTTCTCATCCACACTTACCTTATAAAAGCCGTTATCCTGTTTAATGTAATGGTCTTTTATGAATCCGTCCTTTAAGGCCAGTTCATTGAACTTATCTTCCTTCAGCATAAAAGGAATGACATTGATAAGATCATATATGAAATTCTTCCTGATATTAATACCAAAGAGACCGGGAAGCCTTATTATAAGAGCATCTTCATGCCTCTCCCTTACCCACTCCTCAAGCCTGTACCTGTTAAGGCCGTAAGGATGGAGGTCTTTAGTGTCAACGCCCGTCGTCTCATCGGCTCCCGATGGATCCTTAAAAACATCTATCGTCGATATAAGGACCAGAGAACGAGGCTGTATCCTTTCGATGTTCTCCTCTGCTTTAAGGATCTGGTCATAATCCTTATCCGGGGCGTTGTTTGCAAGGTATTTCTCTGCCCTTAACCCCGCATATATCAAAAGGTCCGGCTCCGTTCCGTATGCTTCCTCTATGTTTTTTGAATTATACAGGGCTCCTATACCTTCACCGGCTGCCCGGCAGATATTGCTTCCGACAAAACCCGTATATCCCACAAGTGCTTTCATGTTTTCTCCGATCACGTTATCTTCTCTATGCTCTCATAACTGTAGCTCTTGCGCTTAAATATAAGGTTAACAAGCAGCTGCAGGTATTTTATGATTATTGTAAGTATCCCGAAAAGTCCGAAAAACGACACGGACAGAAAGAGTATCGTTGTGGTCCAGCCGGCGACCGGATGTTTAAGCAGATATATGACGACCGAATATATAAGCATAAAAAGGGACATGAACATCATAAATACCGTCATCGCTTTACCGAACCTGTAGCCCATATTCGTAAAGAGGATCAGAACGTCAAGAGCCAGATCCGAGCGGTACTTTGACTCCCTTTTGTCCTTCATGACTCCCGCTCCGTCAACGACCCTGTATTTGATATTGTCCGCCTTAAGACCGCTGTTTGCGTATACAGCCTTTCTGTATGGTATAGTCTTGTTTACGGTCTTTATACGGTTTATCACACGTCTGCTGAGTATCCTGAAGCTTTCGGTCATCATTCCGTATGACGCATCTGTAAGCGCATCGAAGAAATGATAAAAGAGACCCGATGATACCTTCTGCTTCATATCCGGCGATGCACTCACAATATCATAGCCTGTAAGTGAATGTCTGTAGACCTGCATGATCACACCGGGGTCGAAATCCGTTACGGGTTTATCAAACTCAAATACAAAATCACCTATGGCAAGATCCATTCCGGCATTCATCGCCGCTTCAAGGCCATGAAAACTGCTTAAGTTTACCAGGCTTATACCGGTTGTCACTGCCGTACTTCCCGTTTCCTTAATTATCTTGGCGCTCCTGTCATCCGAATGATCGTTTACACATATGATCTCCGAATTCTCGAAATTGTCTTCCATGACCTTTATGATCATTGACAGAAATGGGCCTATAAATGCATCTGCATTATGAACATATATTATACATGAAACAAAATTCTTTTCCTTATTTGTCAAGGCAAACGTATCAGTCATTTACAGCACCTCATCCAAATCGTATACCGTATTGATCTTACCCGAAAGCACACCGATAAAAACCGGTTTATCGGAAAACTTCCTTATCAGGGTAGGCCTGGAATCATCTATCTCAGAACTTAAGAGTATCGGTTTCATTGAAAAGAGTGACTTCTTATACTCAAAGCCGTATTCATCGCGCATGTACTTTAAAGCCAGCCCGCTCATATAGGGATATGCCGTTGCCGGTTTTGCGGGGCAGTCATTACAGTTATACAGCCTTTCCTGTGAACAAGCACCCTTACTGTCCTTCTGACAGGGAAATGCGGGCACATCATTAAAGCTTACCTTATGCGGCGTAAAGGTTACCGAAGTAAGCGAATGATCCTGCGTCATTCCAAAGGGCATTATCGAAAAAAACGGGCCGTCCATAACCGTAAAACCGATGTTCTTAAGCCTGTCATTGACACTGCATAAAATGATCTCACACAGCTCGTACTTTATCTTAAATTCTTCAAAGCCCGCAAGCTTAAGTATCTGGTTTATCCCGGCATAGGTCGAATTAAGTATAAAACCCGTTCCATACTCTTCTCCGGTCTCATCACGGATCACATATTCATCCCCGCTCCTGTCAATCGCCCTGATCCTTACCCCGTATTTTATCGTAAGCTGTTTATCATATTCCTTAAGCTCTTCAAGAAAGTGATCCCTCAAAACAAATGCATCATATGTATATTCCCTTGTCCTGAAAGCCCCGTCGCACATCCCCGGTTTAAAATAAGTGTCGGGATTCAACTCCTCACAGGGTATGCCTGCTGCCTGGCAGAAATCCTTAAACTGGCTTCCGTCCGTCCAGGAATACTGACTTGACGTTGCATAGATCTGGTCAAATTCCCTGTTAATGCAGAAGTCATAATCCCTGCAGAACCTCTCAAAATAATGTGCCGATCTTAAGGCCGTCGATATGGATCTCGGATAGTGATATCCCTGATGTACCCTTGCCTGATTTATATACGTTGCCCTCTTAAAAGGGGCATCATCACACTCAAGGACAAGAACCCTCATACCCTTTTTTAGACTGTAAAGGGCTGAGTACAATCCATACAGACCCGCTCCTATTATTATCCTGTCATATCTTTCCATGCCCGGTTCCAATCCCCCGATGATCATACATAATTAACAAAAAGAGTGACTATGACCATAAGGTTTGCCATACACATAAGAATTGCGGGAAGGGGTAATATCTGCCCCATTGTTTCCTTCTCATCCGTACTCCCCGATATCTTATCATACTTCTTCTTAAACAGATAAACCGCCTGAAACGTCAACGGAATAAAATATCTGCCCTGCAGTCCCTGTACCGTTCCGGCCCTGTATGGTGTCCATTCGATGTAAAGACTTAAGAAGGTAAAAATCACACTTGCAAAAGTCGCAAGCCCCAGAATTACGGAGGGCCGCTTCCATATCTTAAGGCCTGTTTCATCTTCACTTCTTATTATCTTCTCCGTGAAGCATACATAAATAAGACCCGCTGCCGAAACAAAGATCACAAGTATATTGCATCCAACGCTGAAATATGACAGGGAAGCCGCAAAATAGGTCTTAAAGAGCCATTCCCCCTCTTCGATCAGTGTATAGATCATAACCTGCAGAAAGCCGGCAGGATGAGTGATAACATATTTAACCTGATCACCTGCGGATACCCCCTGTGTATACTCAAGAAGGTATCTTGATCCTATCCCCAGAGGCCATACAATGGCAAGCAGGAAGATCATGATGCCTGCGCAGGTAATATGTATGGCATATTCCTTCCGGGATCCGAAACGTTCAACCGGTATTATGAAGGCCATCAGAACAAAGGGAGCATACACGATCTTACATGATGCAACCAGTGCCAGTAAGATATAAAGAAAGACAATATCTCTTTTACTCATCTTTCCCTCATTTTTTAGCCTTAACCGGAAACAATAGGCAATTATGAGCAGTGTTACCGCATAAGCCATTCCGTCTCCGGAAAGAGATGCACACTCATACATGTTCATGGGGAGGAGGCTTAAGATGAGCAGTATATTCTTGCCAAAGGGCATAAGCTTTATCGCATAATAGATCAGAATACCCGAAGCGATCAGCTCAAACAGCCTTCCCATGTAGGCGATAACATAAGGCCTGTTACAGACAAGCCTCGTCAGAAGCACTCCGACCGCCTGGGGTAAATAAGTGAGCGGGGAATAAAATGCCGTATTAGAATAAGTCATAAATTCCTTATCGTCACTTGCCTTCATTGTGAAGTTGTCACTCATATACCTTAACCGGGCTCCGCTTCTGTCCCACATGTATATAAGATTTTTGGGGACATGGCTTCCGCCTTCTCCCATATCATTAACGGGTGGTATAAAGTCACCTATAGTTATGCCGTATGTTCTAAGCATATGCTCTGTTTCATCCGGAACAGAGGAAAGCGGAGATACTGCCATGTAGGAAAGACCGAGCAGAAGATAGAGTATGATAAAGAGGGTCTCTGCCTTAAGACGTCCCCTGACTTTCAGGATAAAAACAGATAAGGCAGCAAGAGAGACAAGAGCAAAGATATAGCACGCCATCCTCACTGTACCCTCGGATATCCAGTCATATCCGGGTTTCTGTGCAAGTATCCATCTTACGGTAAAGAACATCAGCACAAGAGCCGCAAGGATACCTGTTACGGGTCCTGAAATACCTGATTTTGATCTTTCAGCACTATCGCTCATAAAACCTCATTTCTTCTTAGGCCACCTGACGATAAATGGCAGGAACTTATTGACAAACATTACTATCGGAACCTCGACGATCAGTACAATGATAAGTATTATCACGTCATCGGGATAACGTCCGATCTCGGGAACGTATTTTTTGTAAAGGGTATAGACAGTACCCAGAACAGGAAGAGGATTATGTGTGGCCATCATGGTAAGTGAGTTCTTCCCGAAATACTCAAGAGGCCTGCATTTTATGTTTAATACCTCTCCCAGATACAGGATCGCAGCTGACATGAGAATACCGGTAAGGTACTGGAGAGGCAGGCTTACGATCCTCACGAAAGCATAATCCACGAAATGATTGGGCTGGGCAAGCGGAAAATCAATTATGATAAAGATAACACAGGCAGTGATCATGACTTTACGGTTAAGCTTCATTATCCTGTCCTTGTATTCAAAGTAAAAGTATCCGGCATAAATGAAAACGCAGGACATAAGCACACGGGTAAACTTAACGAAGGTAAACCATCCGTCTGCATACTGCTCTATGATGCCCACCGTAAGGATCCACCAGCACACAAGACTCAGGGCGGTTATCACGGCAAACCCGATCCACTCCTTTACAAGACCCGCCTTATTATCCTTATCCTTTCCCCTGCCGAAATATCTCAGCAGCAGGACGCATATAACCTCGGCAAAAAAGAGTACCGGCATAAACCACAAAGCATCATATCCCGAAAGGGTCACTGTGCTCTTTACTATCTCCAGAATATTGGAATAACTGCCATCCTTAAATACTACCCGCATAAAAAGATAGTAAGCTATAATAAGGGCAGAAAAAGTAAAATACGGATACAAAACTCCTTTAATCCGCTTAAGGATTATCTGCCATGCATTTTCATTTCTCCATCTGTCAAGATAATTGAGAAGGGCTCCCGACACAAAAAAGAAAATAGCCATACAGAAAGAGCCTATCCACGAACACATGGGGTTATCACCCGTATCAACGTGGGCAAGGATAACGACGACTATGCCTATGCCGCGTGCAATGTCAAGATAATTAAGTTGTTTTTTATGTGCTTTTTCCGCCATCTTCTATAAAATCCCGTTAAGTTCCTGATATGTTCTCTTGGCAAATGAATCAGTCATCCCGCAGATATAATCCGTCACCATAAGGAGCCTTAAATAGAGCTTCTCCTTATCATCGGCTCCCTGTGAGTACTTCCTGTAGATCCTTAAATAATTATCGGACATCAGCCTTGTGAGCTTGTCGCGTATGGCTGTCTTCTCTTCATCCCAATCCGGTGTGTCATAATAAATAAAGGCATCCGTGAATTTATCAAGAAGAAAGTCAAATATGGCTGAGGCCGCAACCTCAAGCTTGAGTATGGGCTTTGATATAAAAACATATCTGTAGGCGATGTCAGACAGGGCTCCGACTATAAGAGTCCCCCTTGACAGGGAGATCAGATCCCTCCTGCAGTTTCCGGACATTATATCCCCGTAGTTATCGATAAATGCATCGGTCACGGCATTTATTAGAAGTCCCTGCACACTTACTATCCAGTTGGACACCGCATAGTTCCCTGCCGGTTCGTAGTGATTCTCAAGGGCTCTTTGGTGAAGCTTCAAAAGCCGGTCAAGAGCAGTAGCATAAAGGCCCAGGGATTCCTCATCGGCCCCTTCTGCAGATCTGTCCCGGAAAGCCTTAAGTTCTTCAACCAGGATTTCAAATGAAATATTACCCTTCTTAATGGCATCCTCGATATCTGCCGTGTTATAGGCTATATCATCAGCCGCTTCCAACAGGAAGGTCAGCGGATGCCGGTTACCTTCAAGGCCGCAGGATTCCTCTATATCCGTGAAATTATCCCTGTCGGCATAAAAATAACCCATCTTCTTATGCTTTATATCCCTGTCCGGATCCTTTTTGTCATAGCTTATTTCAAGTGACGAACCGGGATATTTGATCATCGTGGCAAGCAATGCTTTTGTAAGGTTCATCCCCCTTTCGTCCACCAAAAAATGCAGCTTGGTCACAACCCTTAAAGCCTGGGTATTTCCCTCAAAATGATAAAAATCATTCTTCATCTGTTCAGATAATATATCCGAAACGGGCTCTCCCCTATATTCAAGCTTACTTAAATTTCTCTTAAACCAGTCCTGGATCGCACTCTCGCCAAAGTGTCCGAAGGCCGGATTCCCGATATCGTGAAGCAGTCCCGCACACTGGAGAACATCGCAAATATCGGCCCTGGTCTGATCGGTAAAATCATCCGCAAGCTTCTCTTTAAGGATCCTTGCTCCCACACTCTGCCCAAGTGACTTTGCAAAGGAGGAAACCTCAAGCGAGTGAGTCAGCCTGGTCCTTATAAAGTCACTGTTATCGAGCGGAAATACCTGGGTCTTGTCCTGAAGTCTCCTGAAGGAAGGTGAGCTTATTATCCTGTGATAATCCTTCTCAAATTCCGTTCGAAGATCCGAGGATGGTCCATTCTTATGATATTCTCTTAAGCGCCCGGCGCACATTAAACGGTCCCATTTCATAAAAACACCGAATACCTCTTTGTTTACTACGGTTGACATTAAGAGAAATCCGCCGCCCGGCGGATTTCTCAGATGTAACTAACCCTTGAATGACGGATCAAGCAGGTTATATTTGATTATGCAGTAGATTGCCCTGAATCCGTCCTTGACACCTATCTTCTTACCCTCATTATAGGTCCTGGGATAATAGGAGATAGGCACTTCATATATCTTGCATCTCTTTTTTGCTATCTTGGCCGTTATTTCCGGCTCGAATCCGAACCTGTTCTCAACTATGGGGATGGACTGGATGACCTCCCGTCTGAACATCTTGTAACAGGTTTCCATATCGGTAAGCGCAAGATCCGAAAAGAGGTTGCTCATAAAGGTTAAGAACTTGTTGCCCAGGCTGTGATAAAACCTCTTTATCATATACTTCTCACTTCTCGCATACCGGCTTCCGTACACAACATCAGCATCTGCCCTTCCCGAAACAAAGGGTTCGATAAGAACATTGTAATCCTTGGGATCATATTCACTGTCCGCATCCTGAACTACCACAAGGTCACCTGTCGCTGCCTTGAATCCGTCGCGCAGGGCGGCACCCTTACCCATATTGCTCTTGTGATAAAGAACCTTATCTACCGTCTTGCCCAGTTCCGTCTGCAGCAGCTCCCTGGTCCCGTCAGTGGAGTAATCATCCACCAGGATTATCTCAAGGTTCTTAATGCCGCAGTCCTTAACCGATGCAATGATCCCTTCAAGTGTCTTCCTCTCATTGTAAACCGGTATTACAACCGAAAGCTTAAGCGTATCCCTGTCAAGCTTCATCAGTTCCCATCCTTCTCCTCATCTGCCCTGTCAGGGCTTTATGTTGATCGATATTGTTGATTCGTTTATATTAGCCTCTATATCCCTTGTTACCACGTCGTTCCAGTCGGGATTGCTTATGGTCAGTGTATACATACAGGGCATCAGAGGAGCTATATCTGCGCTCTGGCCTGCATTTACGACCTGTTCCGAAAAGCCCGGGATCGCAACCGTGGTATTGTCGTATCCCATATTTACCACAAACTTGATATACGGAAGCTTAACAATAAACTCACCGTTATTCTGCCCTGAATACTTATCACTTGAAAGATCGGTCATCAGTGACGACAGCTTATCGGTGTTGGTAGACATATATGATACAAAATGATCGACTACCGTCTGCGGAAAGGCCTTAAGGGTTCCACCTTCATCTTCATATGCCATCTTACTTGCTACGAACGCCGAGTCACCCGAGGCAATAGCCTTCTGAAGCTGATCAAGGAGTTCTTTATATGACTCCGCCTGTCCGTAGTTCCCGGATGATGCCTCACCTTCGGATGAAGCTGTATCATCCGATGACGCTGCAGCCGTGGGGTCATAATCATCCGGATCTGTCGGGGCAGGTGTTTCCTCACCTATAGCCGTAGGAGCCGCAGGAACCATGGTGCCGTCATCATTATACAATACTCCGGACTCGGTTCCGGCTCCGCCCAATGTTCCGGACGCTGCCGCTTCATATGCATTACGGAATATACCTGTATAGGTAAACATTTCGGTAGGAATGGAAGCCTTCTTACTGTGTACGCTTCCTCCCTTGTGTCCCTTGCCGTAAGCAGCCAGAGCTACTATAAGGCATATTATAAGGATGCCGCCGAATATATATGCCGACAGCCCGCTTATCCCTTCCATCAGTCCTTCGGGCAAGGCAAATGCCGGACCATTAGCTGCCCTTCCTGCCCTTCTTAAACCCGGCCGGTCGGCGGATCCTTCATTCTTCCTGTCGCCGTTTACACTTTTTTCTATTTCTTTGGCAAGACGACTGCTAGCCAGGTCAGCATGACTTAAGTTCCCCTGACCGGATGCGCCGAAACGTCCTAAGCCCTGTCTTCCTGCACCGGGCATTCCGGGATTCTGTCTTCCCATACCGGGGCCCTGCATTCCCGGACTTCCGGGATTTCCGGGAGTCCCCATACCGGGAGTTCCCATACCGGGACGTCCCATGTTTGGATTACTCATGCCGGGATGGCCCATATTTGAATTACCCATCCCAGGATTAGCCATACCGGGGTTTCCCATTCGCGGATCAGCCATACCGGGATTTCCCATTCGCGGATCAACCATACCGGGATTTCCCATGCCCGGATGGCTCATGTTTGGATTACCCATATTTGGATTGCCCATGCCCGGATGACCCATGTTTGGATTACCCATATTCGGACTGCCCATACCCGGATTCATCATATTCGGGTTAGGCATACCCGGACCCGGCATTCCGGGGTTTCCCATATTCATATTATTGTTATTGTTTCCGTTGTTGTAGTCCATAACACTACCCTTTCAAACCAACCTACAATAGAATAACACAAATGTCACAATAAATCCACTTCAACCTGCTTTAACCGAAATCCGTCCCTTACCGAACTGCCCCGACGCTCCATACCGTCAAGGTTTCCCCTGTAAAGTATGGCAGGAAAGGCATGATACCATATCTGCTCACCTTCATTGACGGGATAGTAAATGTTCATACCCTCCCATTCTTCGTTGGCGCAGTCAGCTTTTGGATAATCCCTCTGACAGATAATATACCCGGATATCCCCGTCTTAAGTGCCATATGTTTA
>JBGUQP010000291.1:0-3171 GCA_045131145.1 Lachnospiraceae bacterium
AAACCAAGATAATTCCTGATCTCCTCATGCAGTTCCTTCGCCTTTACCGCAAAAGGTTCCTTTTTTTCAACATAGATCCGCTTAACCATTCCCATTCTCCTTTTTCAGAATTAAAAACACCATCAAGAAGTATATCAATACTTATCTTCACTTGCAATAAATAAATAGCCCCTCTACTCCTCTTTCCCACCGTTACGCCTGTACTTGGCCGGGGTTATTCCCTTTTGCTCGATGAACTTCTGGATGAAATAATCCACATCCTTATACCCCACCCTCTCGGATATCAGGGCTATCTTATCCTCACTCTTAAGCAGCATGGATGCTGCCTCGTTTATCCTGACCGAGCACAGGTAGTCCTTGAAGGACTGGTTATACTTTTTCTTAAACATCTGTCCAAGGTATGCCGGGTTTACATAATATTTCTTACTCAGATCCCTGAGGGTCAGGTTGTCAGCGTAATTGAGCTTAATCTCCTTTTCCACCTCTGCAAGAATGCCTCTTGATGCATTCTTGCGAAGCTGGGACAGATAATCGGCATAACCCAAGGCAAACCTCTTGATATGGACCCTTGAACCCTTGGTCTTACCGGCATCGTAAACATTCTCGTTTATATAGCTTAGTACTTCCTCCTGGTCTATGGATTCGTCCTGCTCCACTGCCAGATGAATGAGCTGGACCTGGAGATAATTTAGGTTCATGGCGACTATATCATCGTTCATCCCGGCACTGTACATCTCATCATAGAGGGCATCCACACTAGTGTTTATCGCATGCAGCTCATTTGTCTCAATGGCCTTTATCAGGTCATCAAGTTCTTTCTTGTATAGGACAACCTTACCTGAAGCGCGTGACTCATCCTCGTCCTTCTTCACCATACGGCCTTCTTCATATACCTTCTTTAATATCTCTGTAAGCTCGTCTTTATTTATCGGTTTTAAGAGATAATCCATGCAGGTATACCTTATAGCCTGCCTTGCATAGTCAAAATCATTATATCCCGACAGGACCACAAAATACGCGTCCGACAGACCTTCCTCACGGATCTTCCCAAGAAGGTCAAGGCCTGACATTACCGGCATGCTGATATCGGAGATGATAAGATCTACGCTGTTTTCCTTAAGATATTCATACGCTTCACCGCCGTTTGACGCCATCTTGACGATCTTATATCCCAAAGCCTCCCAGTCAATAAGGACCGAAAGTCCCTGCATTATAAATGGTTCATCATCTACAAGCATTACCTTGAGCATACTCTTTTCTCCTTAAACCGAGACCTTCAACGTATCAAGAGGGATACCTATGAAGATCGTGGTACCCACGCCCTTTTCACTTTCAACGGTCACAAAAGCCCTGTTGTTTGTGAGCATTTTAAGCCTTACACACGCATTTATCATGCCTACATGTTTATTCGTCTTAAGATCCTCTATCGTAACTTCCTTAAGCCTGTCATTCAAGGCCTTAGTTTCCTCCTCGCTCATACCTTCACCGGTATCCTCAACCTCCATATAGAGGCTGTCATCCTGTTCATACACCCTTACATAAATGTGAGTCGCACCGGCCTTACCTTCAGCCCCGTGTACACAGGCATTCTCAACAAAGGTTTCAAGCGTGAGCTTGGGAAGATAATAATTCTCACACCCGTTTTTAATGCTTATCTGATAGCTCAGTTTATCTCCGAACCTGTATTTCTGAAGATCAAGATACGCCTCTATGAACTTAAGCTCATCCTTTATCCGGACATGGTCATCCGACCAGTCCACATTCTGCCTCTGGAGCACAGCCAGCCTCTCGATCATTCCGGCCGTCTCATCCTCCCTCTTTATTATGGAATGCATCCTTATGGACTCAAGCACATTAAAAAGGAAATGGGGATTGATCTGTGAATGCAGGGCCAGCAGCTCGGCCTGCTGCCTTGCTATATCTATCTCCTGTTTTTCGAGCCTGTCTTCGTACACGGTTTTGATAAGTTCCTTAAGCCTCAATACCATCCTGTTGTAGTTGTGCATGAGGTTTCCGATCTCATCGTTTCCGTTTATTTCCCCGATCACTTCAATGGAATCGCTTCCCTCGTTAACGCTGTCGAAGGCCTGGGACAGCCTTGTAAGTCTTCCGACAAATGACCTGTTTATCATTATCAGGAGAGCTATTGGCAGGATCACGTTAACGAGGAGGAGCAGCAGCAGAAGGGGCGCATGATTCTTTATGGAGATCCCCACCTCGTCATCAACATCTTTAACAAGTACCCTTAAGTCCATCCCGTATATTTCAAAATCACTCTCATAGGCGAACTTCATCTCATCGGTCAGTTTGTCAAAATCAACCGAAACATCGGAATATCCCTCATTCGAATAAAGTATTTCATCACCGGTACATAAGTAAACAGGCATTGAATACTTCATGCCCGCAAGATGTCTTGCCATGGCACCGTAATCAAGGTCTATCTTAATATACTTGTCATATTTGAGGTTTTTGTAATAATTGAGACGTCTGACGACAGATATACGCTTCCTGTATTTTTCGGAAACATGGCCGTCATCTATGAAATATTTGATAAGGATAAGATCCCTGTCCGCTGACTCTATCGCCTTAAGCCACTCCTCACCCTGCTGGGTATCAAGCCGGCCGAAGGTCCCTCCGTTTAATATCGTGGGATTGGCAGTATACATGACGATTATCTGTTCACCGCTGCCTATGTTTATTGATGTAAAGGGCTGATTGAGCATTTCGTATCTCGCAGAATAGAAATCAGCCGGAGCCTCATATTCCTTATCCAGGAATTCATTGATCTTTCGGTTGATATATACACCCTTTGTGGCGGTAACCGCCTCCTCAACAGTATTTATAAGGTCATTCCGGACTGCCGTAGCAATATTTCCCATCTCATAACGCTTCTTGGCATCTTCATCCTGACGGATGAGCCTGAGGATCACCGTATCGGTCACAACAAGCGGCATAAGAACACAGAATACAAACAATACGACCAGCTTCCACCTTATAGTGAGATCGTCCATTATTCCCTTTATATGAAAGCTCTTTTTTTCCATGAGGGTATTTTACCATATTTTTATATTTAAAAGAAGAAGTGAAACAGGGGGACGGTTCCTCGGTTCATTTTTTAAAAAAATGAACCGCGGAACCGTCCCCCTGTTTCACCGTTTACGGTTTATACTT
>JBGUQP010000292.1:0-6321 GCA_045131145.1 Lachnospiraceae bacterium
AATGGCTTAAGCTCATATACGAAGGAACCGTCGTTCCGTCCAAGAACGAATTCGATCTTGATTATCCCGCTTTCCTTAAAGAGCTTAAAAAGGAAGGCCGGATCACTGCTGCCGATGAGAAGGGGCTTCTCACCAACATGACCGAAAGGCTTAAGTTCGAAATAAAAAACCTCTTCTCGATAGGGAACAGACTGACTTTTGGACGTATAACAACCTTTGTTCCTGTCTTCGATAAGGAGAACGTGACCAAGGCACTCGATCAGGCCTACCTAAGTCCTTCCATCGTAAATGAGCAGATAAACCGGATAAGGTCGATCGATTTTACCGCCTTCTGCAGACAGGGTGTATTTTCCGCACCCGAGGCAGGTGTCAACTCTTTCTTCACAACGGACGAGGTGCTTCCCTATGTTATCCTTATGCCCAATATAGGGTCGCGTGCAAGTCTCTGGCAGGAGATCGACTCCAAGAAGCGCAGCACTCCGGCAAGGATGATCATTTCAATCTTCCATACCGAGTCATTCGAAGACACAATGATACGTCTTGTCGGAGAATTCAGATGGGAGATGTGCAAGACCGAGCAGGGCGTCCACTGGAACGATGTCACCGATCCGTCACTTACCTCCCTCTACTGCGACTATCTGCAGTTCTACAGGAAGAATTCGCAGCTGTCTTTGGAGGTGCGTGAGAAGATATCCGCAACACTTAAGAATAATGCCAACAACTTCAAGAAGGTATTTATATCCGATTATTTTACATACATTAAATACGAGTCACAGAATGCATTAAGGCTTAACAGACAGGCAAGGAGCATCCTCTTCACCTTCTGTCCGTTTTCACACGAAATAGCGGCAGGGCTTTCGGACAATCCCCAGTTTGCCCAGCTTATTGCCAGGCATGAAACAGAAGTAAAACAGAAGCAGAAGCTGTTAAGCAACCTGTGCGTTAAGTTCGACAAGGCAGGCATACGTGTTCCGGGAGAAATAAAGAAACAGATAGAACTGTGGACTTTCTGAATGCCGCAAACAGGGGTTTTATTCCCAAATATGTCTTAGATGCAGAGGAAACCAAATGACCGAAAAAAAACGCAGAAAAATGCTCTTTATATATAATCCCCATTCGGGCCGCGGAGAGATAGCCCAGTCGCTCTCGGATATACTGTGGCGCTTCACGCGTTACGGATATGATGTTACCGTACATCCGACCCTTGCCCGCGGAGAGGGTGAAGAATTTCTGGGAAAACATGCGGATGAATACGACGTTGTAGTAACCGGCGGCGGCGACGGGATGCTGCATGAACTCTTTGTCGGAATACTTGCAAACGGAACGGATATACCCTGCGGATATATCCCGTACGGGACTGTGAATGATTTTGCCTCCTCCCTTATGATATCCAAAAACCCCATCGAAGCCGTTGAAACGATAATAAACGGCAAGGAAAAAAAGATAGATGCCGGAATATTTAACGGGAATGTCTTCTCCTATGTTGCCGCCTTCGGCCTCTTTACCAAGGCAAGCTACAGCACGGACCAGACCCTTAAAAACCTGCTTGGCTTCGGCGCATATCTGCTTGAGATCATAAAGACTACGGACCTTATGCATTTTGGTGATATGTCGGTGCACGCACGGGTTATTGTCGACGGCAGGGAATATGAAGATGACTTTATTTTCGGATTTGCCGGAAATACCCTTTCCGTCGGGGGACTTACCAATATCGTACCCTCACAGGCTCAGATGAATGACGGACTTCTGGAACTGGTCTTTATCAAAACGCCGAAAAGCATTCAGGACCTTGACCTTATCCGTCAGGCCTTTATGAGTCACGATCTTAATTCTCCGTCTATCTTAAGTCTCCAGTCCTCCAAGGTCGAAGTTCATATGGACAGGGAAACCGAATGGACCCTTGATGGTGAGTACGGCGGTTCCTGCAGGACTGCAAAAATAGGCGTCATAAACAAGGCCATGAAGATCCTATGTCCATAATCTCTTAAGCGTTCTGATAAAAAAAGGCTCTTACATTTTCTGCAAGAGCCTTTTCATTGCTTACTCTACTATAACTTTCAGTTTTTTCTTACTCTACTATTACTTTCAGTTCCTTTTTACTCTTTCCGCACTTAACCGTCACTTTTGCCGGCTTTCCGTCCTTAGTAATACTCTTTGCAAATACTACTCCGTCTGTTACGGTAACTCCGCCGCTTCCGCTCCAGGTTATCTTTTCGCTGACGTTATAGGTAACCGATGTATCTCCAGGGATCGGGCAGGATATATTTACCGCCAGCCTGTCATAGGATCCCTGCTTCAGGGTGAGGGTCGTGTAGTCATCGGAGAGGGCACCTAAGGTGTCGTTGGTAAATTCAATGTCCGGAGCCGAGGACTTTACCGTGATCTTCATTACCGCACGGTTTGTAAGCTTTGACGTAGGATTTGTTCCCTCGACTACCACATATGCCGTTCCGATGCCCTTAGCAAGGATCTCGGCGCTTAAGGGATCATCTTTCTTCGCATTTACCGAAACGATGCTCTCATTTGTAGTCTTCCAGTTAATGACTGATGGAGCCGTTCCCTTAAGCTTTGCATTAACCGTACAGCCTGAGATCACATTCTTCTTTCCGACCTTTGCGGCCGTCAGATCAAGGTTCTGTGAGCCCTTAAGGGACAGGCTATAGGACTTGTCGTTTCTTTCATTCTTAGGTACCTCGATCGCCTTAACCCTGACTACAACCTTTACAGGCTTAAGATTTATCCACTTCTTTGACCCGTAGGGCTTAACCTTTGCCAGAGCCGTCACGGTGGTATGTCCCTTGTCGGCTATCATTGCGGTCACGAGACCGTTTTTCACGGTTGCAACCTTGGGATCATCCGACTTCCAGACGACCTTTATGGGTGTCGTGTTGAAATCATCATCCGGATATGCATATAAAAGTTCCTGCTCTCCCGTCTTAAGCTCCAGAACATACTGTCCGTCAATCTTTTCTGCAGAGTTTTCAAGTCTTTCACTGAAGAGTCTAATGGACTCAACCTCTTCATCTCCAACCGTCACCGACAGCACCGCGGTCTTATTTCCACAGTAAGCCGTCACTGTCGCAACTCCGGGCCTGCAGGCTGCGATCACGCACTGTGCTTCACCCGGGTTCTTGCCGGAAACGGTCTTTACCTTTGCCACATCGGTATTGCTGCTTCTGAAAATGACCGGCGGCTTATCCGTCTCATTTCCGTAAACCGCCTTTGCATCGACTGTCGTCAGGCTGTTAATTGATGCGGTGAGCTTGGATATCTTCTTTTTGCTTGCAGGATCGGTGATGGCAAGGCTCTTTATCTTTACGTTCTTTTGAACATATTCTCCCGGATCCTTGTAGGCCGGATCTGTTTTGTATTCGGGTCTTGCCACAATGTCGGTCATAACCTTAAAGACTGCAGGATTGGTATTAACGTCGATCTTTGCTCCGTTGATGGTCCACTCACTGAATACCATAGCGGGGTTCTTGTGAGTATCGGCTACTAGCTTAATGGTGCTGCCCTTTACCGCACTGTCTGTAAGGAGCTGTTCCGTACCGCCCGTAGTGTCATAGGCCTTGCAGTCCGTAAGCTGAAGGTCAACGTATTCATCTCCCACCGAAACGAAGCAGGTTGCTTCCTTATCCACACAGTCTACCCAGATGGTAGCCGACCCGGAGCTTACCGCCGTAACCTTTGCAGTTCCCTGTGAACAGGTGACTTTCGCAACAGACGGATCACTGGAAACGAAGGTTATCTCAGGCTTTGTCATATCCTCGTCCGATTCATCATAAACCGCATTTGCACTGAGGGTCGCCGTATCGCCCTTCTTAAGCTCAAGGTAGGAAGGATCCACTGTCAGGGACTTGACCGGTGCAAGAGGATGCAGGCGGTCAAACCAGACAGGTTTTATCTTGATGTCGCTGTAGGGCATTTCGAGTACGATCGCGTCATAGCCGGCATCCCCATCGCCGTCTTCATCTCCTGCATATTCATAGTCAACCTCATTTCCTTCGCTGTCCGTTACTATCCAGTCTATAAGCTCTACATCTCCCTCCGGAGTATTGGCCTTAACATAAAGCCTGTTTTCCGCCTGTGCTTTTGTTACCTCAGGCCACTTGGGATCAAAGATCTCATCATCTTCTTCACCCATAGCATATACCCTGCAGCCCTCTGCAAAAATGTTATAGGTTCCTGCAGTGATGAGGATACCCGTGTTCAGGATAAGATCTTCATAGTTATCCGGATCGTCATTGTAGATCACTGTGGCATAAATATAATTGCCCGACCTCTCCGTATGCTTCTCATAGATATCCGTCTCCGGAGACCATCTGCAGTTTTCGGGAAGCTTCAGGGTCTGAAGTCCGGTGCCGGAGATAAGTTCCAGACTGTTAAGCGTATCAAGGGTTTCCTCCTCAATCTCAGCCGTGGGCTTGGGAAGGAATTCATAGACAGCCTCTGATATTGCGCTTATCTTGTATGTTCCGTCCTGAAGGGCTATCGCGGTCACTTTAGCATAATCATAATCATTCTCGTCGGCCCACGCTCTTGTAATGGTTCTGTGTTCAAGATCTGCCTCTGCTGCTTCATCCTCTGTCTCTTCGTATCCGTCAAAAGGAATGTACTTATGCGTTCCTCCGGCTTCATCTATATAGAGCTTTCCATCCTCGTCATACCAGGCAGGTGCGTTGAGATCGAAGTCATAATCCTCGCTCTCTTCATCATCATATCTGCCTCCCGTGATCTTGTAATATACATCCACCTTGTCAGTGCTTTCGCCCAGAGGCGTGGTGTCAAATTCCACAGTAAGATCCTCGGTTGAAGGATCGTACACTCCGCTTCCCGGAAGGATGTCGGGCATGTTGCTTTCAGGCGCACCTGCCATATAAACGGGATATTCAAAGTAGCATCTTACCACTCCGTTTTCGGATATGATATCCTCGTTAAGGGGCTCTCCCTTTTCATCCTTAAGATACTCCACATCCTCCGGCAGGGTCACATAGCCGCTCATGACAAGGCTCCAGTCATCAAGGGTGTTCAGGTCACCTGCCCTTACCGCATAGCCGAACTGCTCAAAGGCAATACCGTTCTTAACGTTGTAGATAACCTGGCCGTCTTCGTCATATACAACTGATTCAAGATCCTTCTCCCAGTCTACCGGAAGGCTCCTGATGCTTCCGTCATCCACCAGAACCTCAGTCGTTTTGGGAAGATAGGGCTCAACATCATTTTCAAATCTCTTCCCGCTTTTATAGGAAGCTGCGTTAAAGTTCGCACTGATCCCCTCAGGCGGCTCAACCATAAGGAAGGTAGCTGCTCCGGATCTTTCGAAGGTCACAGAGATTGTGATGGTATTAACTATCCGTGTCTCTTCATCCGCAGTAAAGGTATAGCAGATATCATTAATGCCCGCGGGATTCGAAGACAATGCCCTGGCGGTTACACCGTTTGCGGCGCAGTTCAATCCCTCTCCTTCAAGGAACTTAAGATTCAGAGGCAGATAAGTTTCGGACTCTGACCCGGGATCGCTGTATTTAAGGTTTGCTGCATTCATGGTGATAGTTGCCGTGTAGGAGGTTCCCGATTTTGCTATGCCGTCATCAACGGAATTTCCGGAAACCGTCCAGTTCATGCTGACAGTCTCAGGATCAATGTTATATTCCTCACCGCCGATGGTAAGTTTAAGCTCCTCGGGTAATACCTGCAGCTCCTCTCCTGTCGAAGGTCTTTCCAAAGTCACATCCATATCCGAAAGAACCGGTGCAGTTTCTGCCATCAGACAAACATTTTCGTCAGACACTTCCTGCCAGATGGTTCTCTGATAATCCGGAACCTTCGTTTTGTGAGCAATATCATCGCCGTTGATCACATTCCATGATACCAGCTCCTGATACAGGAGATCCTCATCATCGGCAATGTCATCATAGTCAACCATGACCTCTTCGCCCTTTTCGGCCTCCTCGCTAAAGCGGATATCAGCTTGGGAGAGTTCTGAAAGCTCGTCATTTATATCCCAGGTAAAGGCTTTAACGGTCCTGATGATAGGATATGTGAGAGTGTAGGTATATTCTGTCTCTTCACTTTGGGTCCTGCCGGGATCCGTAGAATCGCATCTTACCTTAAGATGCCAGGTCTTTGTCTGGCCCTCGGCCGGTCTTTCAAATACTATCGGCTTGTCATCTTCATACTCAGTGTACGCACCTTCATTCAGCTTGTAAGTAACCTTACAGCCGCTCACTCCCTCATTGGGATCAGAAAGTCTGACGATCATATTGCCATTATCATTAACAGGGATATAGTCATATATGTAGTTATAGTTTCCACCCGGAA
>JBGUQP010000293.1:0-5668 GCA_045131145.1 Lachnospiraceae bacterium
GGAGCCGATGAAGCCATCATATGTTCCGAACTTGAAGAGAAGGAACTTAACAGGCTGCTTATAGCATGTGCGATAAAAAGCGTTGTCGTATATATTATTCCTTCATACAATGATTATCTGAGCGGCGGAAGGATACTGGGAACCTATGGCGACCTTAACATGGTTGAAGTTACTGCTCTTCGCGTTGACAACATCCTTGGAGTCAACATTGCGGTCACAAATATGGAATCGACCATACATGAGCTTGCTGAGAAGCGGAATGAGTGGAAGGGGCAGTATATCTGTGTTTCCAATGTACATACGACCGTTATGGCCCATGAAAATCCGGAATATATGAAAATCCAGAATGAAGCGGTAATGGCCCTTCCGGATGGCAGCCCATTATCGTCCTACAGCCGCGAGAACGGTAAGACAACAGCTAAGAGAGTCACAGGCCCAGATCTTATGAGAGAGCTCTTAACAAGGAGCGGTGAATACGGATTTACTCACTTTTTCTATGGTTCAACGCAGGATACCCTTGATAAATTAAGGGCCAAGATAGAAGAGAGATATCCGGATGCGAAGATAGTAGGTATGATATCCCCTCCTTTCAGGGAGCTGACGCCTGAGGAGGATGAAGCGTATGTTAAGCAGATAAATGATGCTGCTCCTGACTTTGTCTGGGTAGGCCTTGGGGCTCCCAAGCAGGAGATATGGATGGCGGCCCACAAGGGAAGGGTTAATTCACTTATGATAGGTGTCGGAGCTGCATTTGATTTCGAAAGCGGTGAAGTGAAGAGGGCACCTAAATGGGTTCAGAACCTGAAGCTTGAGTGGTTCTACAGGATGCTTCAGGATCCTAAAAGGCTGTTTAAGAGGTACTTCGTAACAAACATAAAATATCTGTGGCTGACAAGAAAATGATAAAACAATAAGGAGAGACCAATGGAAACTCTGTTTACATTGAGAAACAATATCTTTGCTGCAGCTGTAATCTCGATAGTTATCGGCTATCTGACAGGATGCATCAATTTATCCTATCTAATCGGAAGGCTTAAGGGATTTGATATAAGGGAACACGGCTCGGGAAATGCGGGAGCATCCAATGTTATCATAACTATGGGTAAGAAGGCCGGAGCTTTCGTTGCTCTCTTTGATATCTTTAAGGCATATTTTGCAATAAAATTTACAACTCTGATCTTCCAGGATATCTTTTTGATCGGAACAATAACGGGAGTGGCGGTAATACTTGGCCATATCTTTCCGTTTTATATGGGATTCCGGGGCGGCAAGGGATTTGCGTCTCTGGGGGGCTCGATACTTGCGCTTGATTACCGTCTGTTTTTTGTACTGCTGATACTTACCATATTTATTGTATTTGTATCCAATTATATCTGTTTCGGCCCTACAAGTATATCGATAATCTTTCCTATCGTTTACGGCTATATGAATCGTGATATCGGCGGCTGGTATGCGATGCTGATTTTCTTTATAGCATCCGTGGCCATATGCTACAGGCACCGCGAGAACTTCAAAAGGATACGGGAAGGCAATGAACTTAAGTTTTCCTTCCTATGGAACAGAAAAGCGGAAGCTGACAGGTTCGGAGTTGAGAATGATGACGGACATACATATCCCTTTGAAATGGAAGAGGATGGAGCGATAAAACATAAAGAATAAAATGAAACAGGGGGACGGTTCCGAGGAACCGTCCCCCTGTTTCATTTTATTTACTCTATAACTGCGTTGTCTTTAACTACCTGTATTGCCTTGTCCTTGTAGAGCGACTGTATCAGGTAAGGATCGCCGTACTGTTCCTTCCTGTCGGCGTAAGCCTCGTCGCCGCCCTCAGTCTCTTTGATATGAGCCTTGTAGTCATCGATCGTGGATCTTATTCCTTCCTTCTCCATGATAGCCTGGTAAGTGAGGATGTCCTTCTCGGTTTCCTTACAGGTCTCATCGAGTGACTTGTCGTATTCCTCTTCGCTCTTGCCCTGATAATCATAGAAGTCATTATAGGTCATACCATACTGGGCATATACATCCTTCATGATATTGAAGCTTTCCATCTCGGAGTACTTCTGTACCGACTTAAGGTTCTTAAGATATCTGGAAGGATAGCTTGTCACGGTGGTGTTATCCCTTAAGTAGTTCTCTATCCACTCATTTAAATTGGTGTCATAATGTGTATCCTTAAGATACTGTTTATACTCTTCAACTGTACTTGCCTTATCGGACAAATACTCGGCAACAAAGTCATCAGTAAATTCGGGAGCAACATAGATACCGTTTATCGTACAATCGAACTGAGCGTCCTTGCCGGCAAGATCGGCTGACTGATAATCATCCGGGAAGGTTACATTAACCGTAACATTGTCTCCGACACCTGCGCCGATGAGCTGCTGCTCAAAGTCATCTATGAAGGTTCCCGATCCTATCGTAAGATCTGAACCCTGTCCGTTTGAATTACCACCTTCGAATTCAACTCCGTCGATCGTTCCGACATAATCAAGGTTGATCTTATCGCCGTCTTCGATCTTCTTATCCGTATCTGTAGACAGTTCTGTGTGCTGGTTAAGCTGATCGTCGATATCCGACTGTACTTCTTCATCAGAATACTCAATATCGCTCTTCTTGATCGAGATACCCTTGTATTCGGGAAGAGTTACAACCGAACTTGCCGTAACACCTTTTACATAACCGTTATCATCAAGCATCTTGGAATAATCACTGCTCGGATTAACCCTGTTCATGGCCTTGATGGCTGCTGCGGAAATAAGATATATTATACCGGCTGCCACAAGGGCTAATATTACATAGCTTATTATCCTTCCGGTCATTGCCGACCTTTTGGCCTTCTTGTGCTGATTGGCCCGGTCGATACGTTTCTGCATGCTCTTGCTGACATTCTCAGCATTCTTCTCATCATTTTTAGTTCCCATTTTGAAAAAACCTCCGATAAATTATTACAACATTCTATAGTTTAACTCATAATCCGATTATTTTAAATAGTAAATATGTGAAACTTTTATGTATCGGGTTCCAGAGCGTCGGGAGTCCGTCTTACCCATTCGCACAGGGCGATAACGCAGAAGATCATCGGAGTACACAGGATCTGCTGGTAACAGAAGAGATTGTGGAAGAAGTACCCGAATATAGCCGCAACTCCCGCAGCGGCAACAGGATTGTCGCATTTTTTCATGAATACGATCGCTGCGCTGACAAATATTCCCAAATATGAAATAAAACCTAGGATCCCTTCATCAAAAAGCATGTTAAGCCATTCGTTATGACAGCAGACAACTATCTCGCCTGCCCAGAACTGCTGCATGGCACTGGCCCTGGGTTCAACGGCATAGGCGACTGTCGCATAACAGTCGGGACCGGGACCTGTAAGAGCCATGCTTCGCCACAGGGGTTCCTGCATAAGTTCGATGGTATTTCGCCAGGTATATCCTCTGTTGTTGCCCCAGTTATCGTCAAAAGTCAGATATTCAACACCCTGGAGCGCGGTAATGGGAAGCGTTCCTTTTGTGTTAAGATATCCCACAAGAATACCGAGAGGAAGACAGGCAATGATCAGACCGACAATTACATTTCGCAGGGTCTTGTGCTCATTTATCTTATAGTTCCCTTTACCGAATACTTTCTTTATAAACACATAGAAAGCAATAAGAGCGGCCAGCAATACCCAGGTAATGATTGATTTTGACACAAAGAAGGACAGGGAATCAAGCTGGCTGGCTTTATCGGGGAAGAGGATCTGAAATATTCCTATTATCTTCATCGAACCAAGCATGATGATCATCATTTCAAGGAAATTCAGGAAATGATCGTTGCTTGTGAAGGCCAGTGCAAACAGGACGGCCACTATGGCTGCGAAAGCAAGATATGCAGAGTCGGAGTTCTGGGTAACGAAGGTTGCCCCGCCCATGGCAACAAAAACCGCCAGCAGTATATTTGATACGGTTATCTTACGCTGCCTGAATTCGAAGAAGGCCATTCCTATGGGCAGAAGGACCACCATAAAGCTTGAATACCAGGAGGACTGTCCGAGTGTTGATAGGAATTTAAGCATATGATATTCCTGGAGATTATCGTATAGTCCCAGCGGATCTATGTGGAAGCGGTGAAGGACTCCGAATAAGAAAACAAGGAATGCGGTAGTCAGTGATATAAACAGGAAATCCTTGCGCCAGCTTCTCATAAAAAGGCGGGATACCAGAAAATATACGGCACAAAACACAAGCTGGGAGCGGAGTCCCATGTTCCAGCCCTTATATCCTTCCCATGGGAGATTGACAACAGGGGAGTCAACGCCTCCTCTGAAGAGGTAGAAGACCGGAAATTCACTTGTTCTGCTTGGTGAGAATAAATACGAAAGTATTGAAGCGGCCGCAAAAGCAATAACGAACCAGTCGATCACAGATAATGACTTTATCAGACTTTTGACAGATCCAATGGTTATTCTGCCTTCCCTGAAAATGGTGAAGATGTACACGGCAAGCATTATGGCGGCCATGGACAGGAAAGACACCGTTATATACATGAACATTGAGTACTTAAAGTCACCTATATCGTAGTATTTGTCATGATAAAACAAAGGCATTGCAAGGAAGAATACACACACATAGGTTGTGACAAGAATCCTGAACAGATATATCGTGACTTCGGATGCCAACATGGGGCTGCTTTTTTTGCTTTTCTTGCTCATCAGGTACTCCTTTAATTTTATGAAATACAGCCTATAGTATACATCGAAATACTTTTTATGTACAGCAACACGTCTTTCATATATAATAGAAAATTGAGAAGGGAGGCATAAGATGAGCAGGTTTGTATGTGACGATTCCTACCGTGATGATATGAACGAGTATACGGAGGGAGTGTTCAAAAAGTATGGTGCCGCGTCGCGGTCGGCAGAGAGAGAGATAATGATCCTGGCTGAAGAAGGCAATACGGTAGCTCTCAAAATGTATGCCGATATGATCTTCTACAAGAGGATACTAAGGAAGAATGCATACAGGGAGGCTTTTTTACTGTATCTTGAGTCGGCGGGGATAAGCGTTGATGAAGATGGGACGTGGCATACAAATGAACGGGCCTATCCCGTATCCTACTGGATAATAGCTTTCTGTCTGGTAAATTACAGAAGAGGATCCTTCCTTATCAAGTGTGAGACAATAGATATCATCGATAAGATGAGTGTTGCCGAGAGATTTTCTACCGCTATAGAGCTTGCGGTGACTTCGCTTCAGCATGCCGTTATACCGGGTGCACTGAACCTTATCGGACGTATTATCAATGATGTTTCGAAGGATCCGGACCTTTATGAGGATATTAAGGATGTGCTGGAGGCTTATATACCGATAAAGTCATCATTGGCGGATATGGCGGATGAATACTATAAGGAAGCCGCAAGGAAGGGTTATGTTTATGCAGCGAACAATCTTGCTGCAAGAGAGGCAGACAGGATATCACAGATGGATGAGGAGACTGATCCTGAAGAACTGGAAGAAGCCGTAAACAGATATGTTGAATATCTTAAGATGTCTGCTGACAGGTATGAGCCATACGCGGCAAACCGTCTGGGACTTTTCTACATGACGGGTGAGATAAAGGGAAGAGAAGGTGTTACTTCCTATAAGAAACATACGGATACTGCACTCGCCAAGGAGTATTTCAACAA
>JBGUQP010000294.1:0-4077 GCA_045131145.1 Lachnospiraceae bacterium
CCATGGCACACACGGTTCCCCGGTTCATCAAAATGACAACGGCGTCAACCAAAGGGTTGGCGCCGTTTTTATTAAATGTGACACATCAGCTCTGAGCTAAAGTGTCACATAAAAGGAAAAAGAGAGGAGAAAATATTATGGAAGAAATCATGAGTTTGGTTAACGGTAAGATTTTTGGCGTCTGGTTCCTTATAGGAGCGGCGCTGGTGTTCTGGATGCAGGCGGGCTTCGCCATGTGTGAGGCGGGCTTCACGAGGGCCAAGAACGCAGGCAACATCATTATGAAGAACCTGATGGACTTCTGTATAGGTACGGTTATGTGGTTCATCTGCGGTGCATCCATCATGCTTGGCGAGAACATGCTGGGCGGATTTACGGGAAGGTTCACCTTCGACGTGTTCTCTAACTTCGCTGAGTTTGACTATTCGTCCTTCGTATTTAACCTGGTGTTCTGTGCGACCACGGCGACGATCGTTTCGGGATCCATGGCTGAGAGGACCAAGTTCTCTGCTTACTGTGTATACTCGGCAGTTATCTCGGCGATCATTTACCCCATCGAGGCACACTGGACATGGGGCGGCGGATTCTTAGCCCAGTGGGGCTTCCACGATTACGCAGGCAGCAACTGTATCCACATGGTCGGCGGAATATGCGCTCTGATCGGTGCATGGATGCTTGGCCCCAGGATTGGCAAGTTTACAAAAGACAAGGCAGGCAAAATCATCAAAGTCAATGCATTCCCGGGTCACAACCTTGTTGTAGCAGCCCTTGGCGTGTTCATCCTCTGGTTCGGATGGTACGGCTTCAACGGTGCCGCAGCAACGGATATACCGACACTTGGTTCTGTATTCCTTACAACAACGGTAGCACCCGCGGTTGCGACCGTAACCTGTATGATCTTTACCTGGATCAAGTTCGGCAAGCCCGATGTTTCCATGTGTCTTAACGCATCCCTTGCAGGCCTTGTAGCCATTACGGCACCCTGTGATGTCACTGACTGCGCAGGCGCTGCCATCATAGGTCTTGTTGCAGGTCTTCTGGTTGTATTCGGTGTATGGTTCACTGATAACGTAGTACATGTAGACGATCCCGTCGGTGCCGTTGCGGTTCATATGATGAACGGTATCTGGGGTACGATTGCAGTCGGTCTTTTCGCTACAGCATCTGCACCCGGATTTGCGGTTGCAGACATTCAGGAAGGACTTTTCTACGGCGGCGGTTTCGGCCAGCTCATTAAGCAGATCGGCGGTATGTTCGTTACCATCGCATGGACGGTTGTTACGATCATAATAGCTTATTCGATAATCAAGAAGACGATTGGCCTTCGCGTTTCGGAGGAAGAGGAGATCAGCGGTCTTGATTCCTGCGAGCATGGACTTGATTCTGCTTACTCAGGTTTCTCCATCATGGATATAGCAAACACAATGACCATGGAAGTCAATGAAAATACCGATCTCGGTGTCGGTGAATATCAGCAGGCTTCACAGGCCAAGATCAACGCGGCAGTTCCGGTTGTCACCCAGCCCTTTGTTGATACCGGCATGAACAAGGTAGTTATCATAGCTAAGCTTGCAAGGTACGATATCCTTAAGAAAATGCTTAACGAAACCGGTATTACAGGTATGACGGTTACCCAGGTCATGGGCTGCGGTATCCAGAAGGGCGGCGGTGCTAAGTACCGTGGAGTTGAAGTCGATGCAACATTGACTCCTAAGGTCAAAGTTGAAGTCGTTATCGGTAACGTACCTGTTAAGGATGTTATCGAGGCAGCCAAGAAGGCACTTTATACCGGTCATATCGGAGACGGTAAGATATTCGTATATCCTGTTGAGAAGGTCATCAAGATCAGGACCGGTGAAGAAGATCTTGAAGCTTTAAAGGACGTAGAGTAAGACAATGAGGACAGAAGAACCGTCCCTGTGTCTTCACAATAATATAAGTTAGTAGAGGGTATTACCCTATACTATATCCTTTGTCCGGGCGGCATGGTTTTACTCCTCCATGCCGCCTGTTTTTTTGTGCCAAAGGGCGGGTGTGCCAAAAGAACCGTCCCCGTGGCACACCCGCCCGGTTCCGAAAAATGATTAAGTACATCACAAAATATTATAAGGTAAACACCCGGATATAATGGTATAATATTTTAGTCACATTTATTTTCGGGGGATTACGAAAGGAGACGGTATATGAGTATTGACTTAAGCAGGATGCCCAAGCTGGGATTCGGCCTGATGAGGCTGCCGGAGAAGGGCGGCGTGATCGATCACGAGCACGTCTGCCGGATGGTTGACAAGTATATGAAGGCAGGGATGAATTACTTCGACACGGCCTATATATATCATGGAGGTAAGTCAGAGATTGCTGCAAGGGAGGCCCTCGTAAAGAGGTATCCCAGGGATTCGTTCATGATCGCGACCAAGCTTCCCGCCTGGGAGATGAGATCGAAAGCTGATGTACAGAGGATATTCGACGACCAGCTTGAGAAGACCGGCGTTGATTATTTTGACTTTTACCTGCTCCATTCGGTAGAGGAAGGGTCCAATTACGAGACATACGTTAAATACGACTGTTTCAGCTGGGGAATGAAGATGAAGGAGGAAGGCAAGATCAGGCACTTCGGCTTTTCCTTCCACGGAAGTCCCGAGCTTCTCACTGAGATCCTTGATGCACATCCGGAGGTGGAATTCGTACAGATCCAGCTCAATTATCTTGACAGGACCAACCCTGTCGTGCGCTCGCAGGCCCTTTACGAGATCCTGCATGAGCGTAATATTCCCATCATTGTAATGGAACCCGTACGAGGCGGAATGTTAGCCGACCTGGGCGATGAGATAAATGCGAAATTCAAGGCAGCCCGTCCGGAAAAGTCAGTCGCTTCATGGGCTCTTCGCTTTGTTGCATCCCTTCCCGGCGTGATGACCGTGCTGTCGGGCATGTCGAGCGAGGAGCAGATGGATGACAATATAGCCACATTTGTTGACTTTGAACCGGTTTCTGATGATGAACTTAGAGTCATAAATGAAGTTACGCAGGGGGTCCTGGCCATTCCGCAGATAGGCTGCACGGCCTGCAAGTACTGCTGCGACGGGTGCCCGAAGAAGATAAGCATACCCGACGTGTTCAGAACGATTAATACCCTTAGAAGGTATCCCGATGACTGGAGATCGAAGAACTTCTACTCAGGGTTAGTACAGCGGAGCGGTAAGGCATCGGACTGCGTAGCCTGCGGCCAGTGCGAGAGGGTGTGCCCGCAGCACCTGCCGATAATCGAACTTATGAAGGAAGCAGCCGGAATCCTTGACTGAGCCATGGGGACGGAGTAATGAGCCATGGGGACGGAGTCATAGGGTCATAAAGATATACATATTACAGGAGGAACAACATGAACGAGAACATATATAAAAGGAACGAACTGCTGGCACAGAAGGTAATAAAGGGTCTTGAGTCGAGGAACATGACCGGTTACTACGCAGCCGACAAGGAGGAAGCTCTTGAGAAGGCGCTTGAGCTGATCCCGACAGGCAGCAGCGTGACCATGGGCGGATGCATGAGTGCAACCGAGATCGGCCTTGTCAATGCGGTTAAGAATGATGATTATAAATTTATTGACAGGTACGCTGCGCCCGACAGGCATGCAGCCGAGCTTGAAGCTTATGATGCCGATGTATACCTTGCAAGCGCCAATGCGATAACCGAGGACGGGGTCATAGTTAACATAGACGGGAATTCCAACCGTGTTTCCTGCATCGCCTACGGCCCGAAGAAAGTCATCTTCATCGTGGGCATGAACAAGGTCTGCAGTGATGTCGACGGGGCCATGAAGCGGGCAAGAAATGTGGCTGCCCCGATAAATGCCCAGCGGTTCGGCCTCCAAACGCCCTGCTCGAAGACCGGCGCATGCATGGACTGCAAGTCACCCGATACCATATGCTGCCAGTTCCTTATCACGCGATTTTCCAAGCATCCGGGAAGGATCCACGTGATACTTGTAAACGATAACCTTGGATTCTAAGTGAAACAGGTGAAGATATGAATGAATATTACACTTTAAACGACGGGTTTAAGATACCCAAGATCGGT
>JBGUQP010000295.1:0-5215 GCA_045131145.1 Lachnospiraceae bacterium
CCATATCACTTCTTGTTGGTGGAATCGGAGTTATGAACATAATGCTTGTTTCCATATCCGAACGCACCAGGGAGATAGGAACCCGTAAGGCACTGGGCGCGACCAACGGATCGATAAGGGTCCAGTTTATCATGGAATCGATCGTCCTGTGTCTTGTCGGCGGAATACTGGGTATAGCTGTCGGCCTTATTGGAGGTGCGATAGGTGCCAAGGCACTTGGCTACGCTGCATCGCCCACACCGAGCTCCATAGTGGCCGCACTGCTCTTCTCCATGGCGGTCGGAGTCTTCTTCGGATTCTACCCTGCCAACAAGGCAGCCAAGATGAACCCCATAGATGCATTGCGATATGAATAAAATGAAACAGGGGGACGGTTCCTCGTTTCATTTTCCGGAAACAGCTGAACGTTTAGTTGTTCTGGAAAAATGAAACGGGGAACCGTCCCCTGTTTCAATTTCATAGGAGATAGGATTTATAAACTTTAACCCATAACGATCTCTACGGCGTATTCCTTCTTGCCGTCTTCGTAAGGGATAACGTTTCCTGATACTTCCTTCCCGTCAACTGTCATGGTCTTGACACCCTTCTCGACATCCGACGGATTCTTCACATTAATTGTATAGGTGGCACCGCGGAACTTACGTGTGATCTTAAAGTCACCGAAGCCGTGAGGTACGCAGGGGTCAACCTGTAAGCCCTTATGGGTCGGGTAAACACCTAAGATGTACTGCGAGATATTGCAGAAGGTCCATGCAGCCGTACCCGTAAGCCAGCTGTTCTTGCCTTCGCCGGGGATGTATGCATCATTACCGGCTACCATCTGGCAGTATACGTAAGGCTCGGTCTTGTGGATCTCGGATATTTCCTCTGTGTATGCGGGGCAGGTCTTCTGATATATTTCGAAAGCTCTGTCGCCGCGTCCGATAACTGTTTCAGCAATGGAAACCCAGGGATTGTTATGGCAGAAGATACCTGCGTTCTCCTTGTATCCGGGCGGATAAGAGGATATCTCGCCAAGCTCTAAGTGATACCTTGTATATGCAGGCTGTAAGATCATTACGCCGTACTTGCAGTCAAGGTGCTCCTTGACGGAATCAAGTGCCTTTTCTGCCAGGCCTTCCTTAACACCGATGCCTGCCAGTGAGCAGAAGCCGTTGGATTCAATGAAGATCTTACCTTCTTCACATTCCTTGGAACCGATCTTGTGTGAGTAAGCATCATATGCACGAACAAACCAGTCGCCGTCCCAGCCGTCCTTAAGAACTGCATCATACATTACCTGCACTTCCTTGCGGGCACGTGCCGCTTCCGCATCATCACCCATAAGTTCAGCCAGCTGAGCGTATTCCTCACCGTATTTTACAAACATACCTGCGATGAAGACTGATTCTGCAACCGGTCCTTCGGAGGGCCCGAAGCACTGGAATGATTCACCGGGATGCTCCGAGAAGCAGTTAAGGTTAAGGCAGTCGTTCCAGTCGGCGCGGCCGATAAGGGGAAGATTGTGAGGCCCCTTATTGTTGACGGTAAAGTCAAACGACCTCTTAAGATGCTCCATAAGGGTGGTTGCCTTGCTCATATCGTTGTCGTAGGGAACCTGCTCCTTAAGTATCGAAGTATCACCTGTCTCACGTACATAAGCGGATACGCCTGCGATGAGCCAGAGGGGATCGTCATTGAAGCCCGAACCTATATCGGAATTACCCCTCTTGGTAAGAGGCTGGTACTGGTGGTAAGCCGATCCGTTCTCGAACTGGGTGGAAGCGATATCGATTATACGCTCCCTTGCACGCTCGGGTATAAGATGTACAAAACCGAGGAGGTCCTGGTTGGAATCCCTGAAGCCCATGCCCCTGCCGATACCGGATTCGAAATAGGAAGCCGAACGCGACATGTTGAAGGTTACCATACACTGGTACTGGTTCCAGATGTTGACCATACGGTTAACCTTGTCGTTGTTTGATTCGAGTGTATAAATACTTAACAGGTCTGTCCAGTAATCGTTAAGTTCCTTAAAGGCCTTATCAACATCGGCATCCGTTTTATACTTTGCAAGAAGCTTATCGGAAGGATCCTTCTTGATAACGCCCTTGCTTTCCCACTTGTCATCATCGGGATTCTCGCAGTAGCCGAGAACGAAAACGAATGACTTTGTCTCACTGGGCTTAAGGGTTACGTTTATCTGATGTACGCCGACAGGCGCCCAGCCGTGAGCGATAGAACCGGTACATTCGCCCTTTTCGAAAACGACTTCGGGATCATGGTTGTCATGATAAGCGCCCAGGAAGGCATCCCTTGAAGTGTCGAATCCGTCGATAGGGGTGTTTACCGAATAAACGGCGTAGTGGTTGCGGCGCTCGCGGTATTCGGTCTTATGATAAATGGTAGAATCAATGACCTCAACCTCGCCTGTCGAGAAGTTGCGCTGGAAGTTCCTGGAATCGTCATCCGCATTCCACAGACACCACTCAACATATGAGAAGAGCTTAAGTTCCTTAACCTCATCGGTATTGTTTGTAAGCTTAACCCTGTTTACCTCGCAGGCATCACCCATGGGAACGAAGGCAAGGTTCTCGGCCTTAACACCGTTCTTCTCGGATGTGAATCTCGTATAGCCCATTCCGTGACGGCATTCGTAAGAGTCAAGCTCAGTCTTCGTAGGCTGCCAGCCGATGTTCCATACGGTATCGCCGTCCTTGATATAGTAGTACTTGCCGTTGGTGTCGGCAGGCACGTTGTTGTAGCGGTAGCGGGTGATGCGAAGGAGCTTGGCATCTTTATAGAAGGAATAGCCGCCGCCGGTGTTGCTGATAAGCGTGAAGAAGTCATTGCATCCAAGGTAATTGATCCATGGAAGGGGAGTCTTGGGTGTGGTGATCACGTACTCCCGGTTTGCGTCGTCGAAATAACCGAATTTCATGTTTTTTTCCTCTCTTTTGATAAGAAGTCGTTAATGGCGCTGAAAACGTTTAAGTTAAAACGCAAAAAAAATAATGCATCTGTGGAAATTATACAACACATATATTAGGTTATCAATAAGAAAAATATCAAAATAATCAAATTTGCACAAAATATACGATAAGTACCTTGAAAAATTGACACATATGATATATACTGATTACCGTAAACGATTAAGGAGGTGGCGCTGTGGTTTCTTTAAAGGATATAGCAACCGAATGCGGAGTATCTGTGGCGACTGTCAGCAAGGCACTTAACGACCTGAATGATGTTGGTCAGGAGACCAAGGAGAGGATCAGGGAAGCAGCCAGGACACTCGGATATTTCCCTAATTCTTCAGCCAGGACACTTAAAACCAACAGAAGTTATAATATCGGCGTCCTGTTTGTCGATGAAGCGCAGAGCGGGCTTACACATGATTATTTTGCCCATGTTCTGGATTCCTTCAAGCGCACTGTTGAGGCCCAGGGCTATGATATCACCTTCATTAATTCGACACATAACAATAATATGTCCTATCTGGAACACAGCAGATACAGGGGTGTTGACGGAGTGGTGATCGCCTGCGTTGACTTTTTCGATCCGCAGGTTATGGACCTTATACGTTCCCAGATCCCTGTTGTGACCATCGACCACGTATTTGATTACAGAATTGCGGTTTTATCCGATAATATACAGGGCATGCATGATCTGGTTGAATATGTGTGCGATAAGGGACACCGCAAGATAGCCTATATAGCCGGTGACGACACATCGGTTACCAAGAACCGTGTGGGCAGCTTCTACCGATCTCTTGAGAAGAGGGAGATAAGCATCCCGGATGAATATCTTCTTTATTCTACATACAGGAATCCGGACCTTGCCTATTTAAGGACCAAGAAGCTCCTGGCACTTCCGGTTCCGCCAACCTGCATCATGTACTGTGATGACTATTCGGCCATGGGCGGGATAAACGCCATCAGGGAAGCCGGCCTTAAGATACCGGATGATATCTCGGTTGTGGGCTACGATGGAAGTTATATAGCGCAGATCCTTGAACCCAAGCTTACGACCCTTAAACAGGATACCGAGCGGATAGGAAGGGTTGCAGCAGAGAAGCTTATACATCTTATCGAGAATCCCAAGACGACTCTTATCCAGAGGATGGTCATCGACGGCCAGCTGCTTGAGGGCGGGTCGGTCGCAGACTTAAACCTTCAATAATTCTTCGGTTAAGCCCAGCAGTTTCTTCTGATCTATGGGTTTGCTTAGATACTCGGCGAAGCCTTCATCAAGGTAAGATGCCCGCATCCCGACGATCGCATTGGCGGTCAGAACGACAACCGGTGTATCGATATTGGGATTCTCACGGTCATCACGTATCTTGTGGAGGGCCTCGATCCCGTCCATTTCAGGCATCAGATGGTCCATAAAAATGATGTCGTATTTGGTGCTTTTAGTCATTTCGACTGCTTCGGAACCTGACAAAGCGCTGTCTATAGTTATCTCCGTTCCGCGAAGAAGGCCCTTGAACACAAGAATGTTCATACGCAGGTCATCGACAACAAGTATCTTTTTATCAGGTGCCTTAAAGGTATTTACCTCATCTGATGCAGGATTGACGCGTTCCTTAAGCCGTTTGTCAAAATCACCCATACTCCTGTGGTCTGTGATAACCTGCGGGATACTTACGGTAAATGTTGATCCGCTTCCGTACTGGCTTGTGACTTTAATAGTACCGTCCATAAGGTGGACAAGCCTGTCGGTTATCTGAAGCCCCAGTCCGGTTCCTTCGATATGTCTGTTCTTCAGTTCGTCAAGTCTTGAAAAGCTCTTGAAGAGCCTGCTAAGATCCTCATCCTTAATCCCTATTCCTGTATCGGTTACCGTGATGATAAGAGAACCCCGGTCACTTCTTGGCTCGGTGTCCGAGGGGAGATCCTTATTGAATCCTATCGTCAACCGGACAGAACCTTCCTGCGTATATTTGATGGCATTTGATATAAGGTTATTGATTATCTGACGTATCCTGACCTCATCGCCCAAATACTCGCAGGGCATGGCAGGATCATTCTCAAATATCAGTTCAAGACCCTTTTCCCCGGCCCGCATACGGTTCATCTGGAAACAATCGTTCATTATCGAGAAGAGTTCGTAATTGTCGGGTATTATCTCCATCTTGCCTGATTCTATCTTGGATAAGTCAAGTATGTCGTTGATTATCGACAGAAGAGCATTTCCTGCGATCCTGATATTCTCGGCATACTCAACTATCTGC
>JBGUQP010000296.1:0-5626 GCA_045131145.1 Lachnospiraceae bacterium
ACCATAGATAAGGGAGGTACACTCGAGAATTACGGATGTATGCTCGTAAACGGTGAATTCTATAATCTGGGAACAGTTAAGAATTACGGTAAATATGAAGATGTCATAGTATCGGATGATCCCGACAAGGGCAGGTTTGAATACCACAGAGGTATCCAGCTGTCCTGGAAGGACGATATCACCCAGGGCCATACATTCGCGGGTGAGTTCTATAACGGTAAAAGTGAGCAGGGAGATATTGTCTCAACGGCTTTATTGGATAATACGGGAGATATTGTGATGATCCCCGGATTTCTTGAGAATTATGCAGCCGTAAAGAATGAAGGCAGAATGCTCATGTGTGCGGTTGATGAGGTCATAATACCCATCAAGGCTTTTGCCGATCAGCCCCTTGTAAGAGAGCAGAGGGTGAAGCTTGGTTATTATGAAGACAGTGTCTTCGACAGCATGCGGGGTTCAAGGATCGATAACAGCGGGACTATAGGAACAGCCGAGATTGAGATAACAGGCAACGGACGTACCGGGAAGATCATTAAAAATGTAAGTGACAACCTTAAGGGACTTAATGTGCGGTCTTACGGTCCCATAACAAATTCAGGGACCATAGCCGTCAATGCCCTTGAAGCCCTGGCACCGGTTACCAATAAGGGAAACGGTGTAATAGACAGGATATTCATATGTAAGGACGGTGGGAGCATAGGAAAGTTCACGGACAGCAGCTCCGATAAAAAGTCAAAGGTATACAATGCGGCCAACAAAGCAGGCGGAAGTACAAACACATGGACCTATGCCGAACTTGATTCCTTATATATTTCGGACGATACAAGGATAACCGAAGGTAAGAAGCCGGGAGAGACCGCCACATGGAAGGTTACGGTCAATACCGGAAATACGGGGAAGGATATCCTTTATGCGGTAGATGTATATTCTCTTATACCGTATGACATGACAGGTACCCATGACGTTAAGGCCAATACAGAAACTAAGATAGTAAGCCCCGTGCTGCCGGATGTTTCCGGGAATGCCGTATATTATCTTGACACAGACAGGATAAGCAACGAGGAATATACAAGCTCCGATCTTGCCATTGTAAAGGTCAACGGAACAGGTCTTCAGAAGCCTACAGCGATACAGGACCTTGTATATAACGGTAAGGACTTAAAGCTTGTCACACCGGGAAGCCTTGACAAGGGTAAGGTGGAATACAAGCTTGAAGGCGGTACTTATTCGGAGACCATACCCAGTGCGAAAAATGCGGGAACGTATAATATCGTCTGGAGAGCCCTTGATAAAGACGGCAATGAAAGGACAACGGGAACCCTCTCCGCAAACATAGCCAAAAGGCCGGCTTATATCTCCGCTGATGACAAGGCATATAAGAAGGGTGAACCCGCTAAGAGCCTTACTTATATTTCATACGGTATCGCAGACGGGGATAACCTGGGAATAAGCATTACATGCCCGGGCCTTGATACAAATACACCGGGTAGATATCCGATAAAGACAGCCTATACCGATAGTCCCAACTATGATGTGACTGCATTTGACGGAACCTATACGGTTATTGATTCCGAGCTGTCAGGGACACCCGAGATAACCGCACAGGCTGTTATGGGCGGCTTCGATAACAGGGAGTCAACAATAAGCGTAAATATCGTGTATACAACAGGGGAAGACGGTAAGGGCGCCGAGATCTATTACAGCCTGGATGACCCCCTTGACGGAAGCAACTACGATTCGAAGGGATCCCTGGCCATTCCTTCTTACGGCGGCATGGGTTATACGAAGATGTATTATTATGTCGTAACTCCCAAGGGAAGTGCGGGAGGATGCCAGCCGGTAGTCAAGATAAAGGCCGATCAGGAGAAACCTGATGTCAGCAAGATAAAGGCAATGCAGCCGGTTAAGGGTGAGAGTGAGACAATAACCGGGCTTGAGGTCAGAAGGACCGAGTACAGGCGGGTTGATGAAGAAGAATACGCAATGGCCTTCTCGGATACTGTTGATGTGATCCCGGGAACATACCTTGTCCGCTATGCGGGTGATGTACATTACAATCCTTCGGAGGATGTTGTTATAGAAATGCCGGTCGGAAAAACCGTGACCGCAAGCTTTGAAACAAACGGCGGAAGTCCCGTTCCCGATCAGGCAGGCCTTGAATTCGGTGATTCTGTCGTAAGACCCGCCGATCCAACGAAGGAAGGTTACAGGTTTGTTGACTGGTTCGAGGATGCAGAATGTAAAAATGTGTACGATTTTAAGGACATTATCACCGATGAGCAGGAATCCGGTCTGCTGACTCTGTATGCAGGATGGGCAAGGATAATACCGGACACAACGAAGGAAGACAATGATGAGATAGATAAGGATATAAGCGATGATGTCCTGTCGGTCAACACAGTGAGCGAAGGAAGCTTAAGAAAGAATATCGTAAGTATTTCCGGAAACAAGATAAGTGTTGTTGCAAAGGATGAGGACGATAAGGTAACGGTTGATAGCCGGATATGGATCGGCGGACTCAAGGATTCCTATACGTATACCGGAGAACAGATAAAGCCGGAGATTCACGTATATGACGGTGTGAAGAAGCTTACAGAGAAGACCGACTATACCTTAAGCTACAGGAACAATAAAAATGCAGGCCTTATCGGGGCCGCCGGGGGCAAGAGTCCGACCATCATAATTAAGTTTAAGGGGAATTACAAGGACAATCAGCCTCAGAGCGTTGAATTTAATATCCTTCCGGCTGTGATCGGAAAGGATGTTGCGGTAAATGATGTAAGCGTAGCCGCACTTAAGAATGATAAGGCCCAGAAGCCCGTACCCACTATCTATATGGCTTCAACGGGTAAGCCGCTTAAGGCCGGACTTTTTGAAATAAACTATGCGGCACCGGTAACGAAAGCGGGTACCTATAAAGTCACGGTAGGCAAAAAGGATGCCAACTTCACGGGAAGCACGGATGCGGTCATCCATGTTGTTAAGGACAAGAACCTTATGCTCGAGAAGGCATCTGTGAGCATAAAACCCGGAGCATATGTATATACCGGAAGAGGCATAGCTCCCCAGATTGATGCATATACGCTGAAGATGGGAAGCAAAGAGCTTGAGATCTTTGAGGATTATGAAATAGAGGATGTATACAATAATGTGGAACCCGGTACGGCAACTGTGGTATTTACTGCCGTAAGCGGTAATAAGGCAGGATATGCCGGCACCAAAACAGCAACCTTTAAGATAAAGAACGGGCGTGCCCTTATTAATACTCCAAGAGGTGACTTTAAATTCGTATACGACAACACGGTAACCTACAGCAAGTCGGGAGCAGGACCGGCAGTCAAGGTGTATGACCGCGGCATTCTCCTTAAGGAGAATGTGGATTACACCCTGACCTATAAGGATAATAAGGCCCAGACCGGCGGTGAGATGAGTGCATCTGTCATTGTAAAGGGCAAGGGTAAGTACACGGATTCGGTTACCCTTAATTACGCGATAGAAAAACAGAACATTAATACTCTGACGGTGGAGGTATCCGATCTCTTCGTGGACGCCGCCAAGTATAAAGGCAAGGCCGATATAAAGATCACTGATAAAGATGGGAAGAAACTTTCCAAGAAAGATTATTCGGTAAAGGCCCAGCCTTTAAGCGGCAACACTGTTACGGCGGAAGTGACGGGTGAAGGCAATTACGGGGGAACAAGGATCGTATCTTTCAGGCTGATGGATAAGAGCGCCAACATAGCCAAGGCAGGTATCAATACTCCGATCCCGGTACAGGAATATACCGGTAATGAGATAACATTAAGCAGGGATGACCTTAAGGATGTTCTCTTTACCGGCAGCAAGAAGGCTCCTAAGATGCTTAGCTATAACAATATGCCTGCCACGGATGATTATGAGATAGTCGGCTACTCAAACAATATAAAAACAGGAACTGCCAAGGTGACCGTGCGCGGAATAAACGGGATGGCCGGAACAAAGACGCTGACCTTTAAGATAAAGGGTAAAAAGACGGGATTCCTCGGCGCCTTAATAGACGGCAGGTGGAGAAAATAACATAAGTCCGGTTTGATACCCATATGGAAATAATGGCCGGGGTTTGGTATAATCAATAAAAATTCTTTATATACATGCGGAGGTCTTATGCTGGAAAAATCATATTATGAAAAGGCGGATGAGATAATAGCCGCACACGGAAAAGGAAAGGAATCGCTTATCCCGATCATGCAGGATATCCAGGCGGTCTATCGGTATATCCCGCCGGAACTGCTTACCTATGTTGCGAAGAACATCGGAGTAACGGAGGCCAAGGCTTACTCGGTTGCAACCTTTTATGAGAACTTCTCCTTTGACAAGAAGGGCAAGTACGTTATCAAGGTCTGCGACGGTACGGCCTGCCATGTTAGGAAGGGAACACTTATACTGGAGCAGCTGAAAAAGGACCTTAGTCTGTCTGATGGGAAGAATACAACCGATGATATGCTCTTTACGGTCGAGACGGTATCATGCCTGGGTGCATGCGGACTGGCTCCAGTTATGACGGTAAATGACGAGGTGCATCCTGCAATGACACCCGAGAAGGTTACCGAGACCATTAAGAAGATCAAGGAGGGAGAAAATGAATAAGCTTAATTCCCGTGATGATCTTAATGCCATCCGTGCCAAAGCGGAAGAGAGGGTCGCAGGTTACAAGTGCCGTATCCTCATCTGCGCGGGTACGGGCTGTCTGGCAGGCGGATCCTTAAAGATTTATGAGAAGCTCTGCGAGCTGTGCAAGGTTAATCCCGAAGCTGAGATCGTATTCGGTCCCGAAGCTGCCCACGGCGGTGAGACCGATATCGAGAAGAGCGGCTGCCACGGCTTCTGCGAAATGGGTCCTCTTGTCCGTATAGAGCCCTATAATTATCTCTATACCAAGGTTAAGGCCGAGGACTGTGAGGAGATATACAATACTACCATCCTTGGCGGTCAGCCGGTCGAGAGGCTCCTTTATAAGATGAACGGTGTATCCTATCCTGCCCAGGAGGATATTCCCTTCTACGCCAAGCAGATGCGCCTTGTGCTTAAGAACTGCGGCCGTATAGGTGCCGAACACATAGAAGAATCACTCGCCTTCGACGGCTACAAGGCCCTTGAGAAGGCCCTCTTTACCATGACCCCCGAAGAGGTTGTGAACGTGATATATGATTCCAATCTGCGCGGCCGTGGGGGCGGCGGCTTCCAGACAGGCTATAAGTGGAAGCAGGTTGCCAGACAGGCCGAGAAGATAAGATATGTTGTCTGTAACGGTGATGAGGGTGACCCGGGTGCCTTCATGGACAGGTCGGTCATGGAGGGCGATCCCCACAAGATGATCGAGGGTATGCTCATAGCGGCATATGCCGTCGGAGCCCAGGAAGGCTACATTTACGTGCGTGCCGAGTATCCCCTTGCCGTATCAAGACTTAAAATAGCTATCGCCCAGGCTGAAGAAGCAGGGCTTATCGGTGATAATATCTTAGGGACCGGTATCTCCTTCAGGCTCCATATAAACAAGGGCGCTGGTGCCTTCGTATGCGGAGAAGGGTCAGCCCTTACGGCTTCAATAGAAGGTGAGCGCGGAATGCCCAGGACCAAGCCGCCGCGT
>JBGUQP010000297.1:0-8821 GCA_045131145.1 Lachnospiraceae bacterium
CTACATTATCGTTCATCTTTCTCAGCTTTTCCGGCGAAAAAGCAGGCAATACCGGAGCAGGTCCCATCTCGGACAGTTCGCGTGCCCTGTCAAACTCCGCACTTTCCTTTTCGGTATTGGTCATGATCTTATCGGTCAGTCCGTCAAGATCTATATCATCATTGCCGGGAGCATCCGCAATCACTTCATCTTCTCTTATACCCTGCTCACTTTCAGCGGCTTCCTCTATTGGCGGTTCATAACTGTAATCAGGATAGTCATAGTCATCTTCTTCGTCATCCTCTTCCACGAAGATCTGGATGTTGTCACTGCTGTCATACGGTATTCCGCGGCCGCCGCGGGAATCAGACCCATAGGTAAAGTCATCAAGTCTTGAGGTCTCATAAAACTCAGTCACCTTAAAGTCCGGAATATAAGTCTTTACCGCACCTGATGCGGCATACAGGGTTCCCTTTCCTCCGTAAGTATAGGTATCATATGACTTAAAGGCATCCGAAAAATCATTGATCGATATGGTGACTTCGCGCATCTCCTTATCTTTAGCCAAAGAGGAGTCATCTGCCTTCTTATTCTTCTTTTTGTCTTTTGAGGTCTTTCTGCTTTCGGTTACTACTTCAGCGGCTTCCACGGTTTCTGCAGGAGCGACCGGTCCTTCCGAAGTATCCGCAGGCTCCTCTGCTGCAGCATCTTTGACTTCATCCTTTTTATCCTCAAGCATTTCGGATACTTTTATCTCAGGCATGCTGCTTTGGTTCTCAGGTTCTTCATCAATAGAGAATACCCTGCTGTCCCCTTCTTCCTTCTCTTCCATAATTTCAGCTTCATCTGCGTTAACCGGTGTTTCCTCTGTCATGGCAGTTTCTTCCGTTATCGGGGATTCTTCCGCTTGTGCTGCTTCATCCGTCACGCCCGGTCCCTGATCATAAGCAGACCTCTTGCCGCGCTCAAGCCTCTCTTCGAAGGACAGCTCCTCAGCCTTCTCCTCCATAAGTCTTGATACAGTCGTCTCCCGCATGCTGTCCATAACCGAATCGTCGCGGACCGCATCGGTCGTATCTATGGCCTCCTCGACAACCGGAGCGGCTTCCTCCAACGTCTTTCCGTAGAAACGGCCGCGCAGCATAGCCAGATATTCAGCAAACTCGGCATTCATTTCATCAAGATCGGGAGTTCCGTCCATGAACTTGTCCTTGATATAACCGTCGGACATCCATCCGATCATCCTGATGACTTTATCAAGATCAACATCCTTCGGGAACCTGGTCATATCCACTTTTTTGTATATTGAACTGTAGGCATCCTCAATGCCTTTCTCCGATGCATTTATTGCTTTAAGAGCATCGGGATGAGTTTCATACTTGGCTCCCGTGAGAAACTGCTGCATATAAGGGTAATTCTTCATGACCCTGGTCTTGCATGCCTCGATCATCCTCTGTATAGCAAAGAAGTCGGTTTCTTTCCTGTTTACGGCATTGGTCAGCTCCAGCATCATATATTTGACACTGTAATCATATATGAACTCGTATACACCCGACTTGCTTATGAAATAATGGAAAAGAAGACCCTTGGATATGCCGGCTTCCTTAACGATCACATCGGTGCTCGCCTTCCTGTAGCCATTCTCGGCAAATACCTTAAGGGCAGCGTTTATTATCGCGTCCTGCTTCTCCTTCTTTACGTCGAAAAATTTCGGGTTCATACAATCCTCCCACTCTTTGTAACATTTGCTGACACATCAGCTCTGAGCTAAAGTGTCACATTTTTTTGACTAATAAAGTCAAATCTATAATAAGGTTAACATAATTGTTACAATTAAGCAACCGCCGTATCTAGTATACGGCGGTTGCTCATTATCAATATTTAGTATAAAATGCTTTTTTCTTCATCTGTCAGCTCGCCCATCGGTTCGAAGAAGTCATCCGGCGGATCCATCTCATCGATCCGGCCTGTCACGTATTTCTCCTCGAAGACGTAACGCCGCATGGGCTTGTCAAAGTAGAATCCCTGAATGAGCCTGATGTTCATATCCTGAAGGACATTTAGCTGTTCCTGAGTCTCTATACCTTCGACGCATATCTTAACGTTCAGTGCATCGGCAAGCTCACCGACCATCCTCACGAAGGCCTGGGCGTACTGGTCGACTGCCAGGTCCTTAACGAAGCTCTGATCAACCTTTATGACATCAAGCGGGATCTCACGGATATGGGACAGGGACGAATAACCTGTTCCGAAATCATCAAGGGCTATCCTTACACCCAGCTTCTTGATGCTTCCGAGGATCTTCTTCATCCTCTCCATATCATTTATCGCAAGGCTCTCCGTAACCTCAAGGGTTAAGTTCCTCGGATTTATCCCGGTTTCCTTGATTATCCGCTCTACCGTTTCAACAACATCATTCTGCAGAAGCTGAACCACCGACAGGTTAACATTGACCTTATAATAGGGATGTCCGTTCTCGTTCCAGTGCTTGCAGGCAAGACAGGCTTCCTTAAGCACATAATTGCCGATGGGATTAATAAGCCCCAGATACTCGGCAAGGGGGATAAAGTCACCCGGAGACACAAACCCAAGTTCCGATGAATTCCATCTTATGAGCGCCTCGGCGCCCGTACAGATATCGCCCTTGATCGTATCTATGATAGGCTGGTAATAAACCTCGAATTCCTTATAATTATCGGATGTGGCATCCCTCATGGACTTCTCCATATCAAGACGCCTGTTGGATTCCGAATCCTTGCTGTCACTGTAGTAGGCGGTCCTGTTCTTGCCTGCCCTCTTGGCCTCATACATGGCAATGTCGGCCTTCTTGATAACATCCTGAACAGAATCACCCTCATCAGGGAAGGTAACTATACCCATACTGGTCGTACAATAGTAATCCGCTCCCTTGAGAAACCAGGGCTTATTAAATACGACCCTTATCTCATCTATGATCTCATCGAACTTTAACATGCTGGTATGGGGCACGATTATGATAAACTCATCTCCGCCCATCCTGTAACAGGAATTCTCAACCCCATCGATCCTTGAGAGGCAGTGAGATATGGCCTTAAGGAGAACATCACCGTACTGGTGGCCCAGACCGTCATTTATATGTTTAAAGTCATCAAGGTCAAGATAGAGAAGAGCGCCTTTACTGTTACTGTTCTTGGCCTCCTCTATATAATGGGCAAGGTCCCGTTCGCAGCTCATCCTGTTATACAGGCCCGTCAGGAAATCGTTGTTGGCCTGCTGTTCTATCTTCTGCTGGTAGAGCTTCTTATCCGTGATATCAACTATCGAACACAGCAGTACCCTGCGTCCGTCAACCCATCTTATATAAGTGGTGTTAAGGTCGTACCACCGTCTCCTGGCCGCATACTCGACTTCATAATAGGATGAACCGGCACTGTATCTTAACTCCCTCTCGAAGAGCTTCTCAACCGTACCGTCCTCCATCTCCGTTGTAAAGGAGTCCTTAAACATCCTGTTGGCAAAGAGGATCTGGCCGGATTCAATATCACGTACATATATGGCAGTTCCGACATTATCAAGGATCGACTCGAGCGACTTGTAAGAGCTTGCCAGGGAATTCTTCTGGATCCTCTTCTCGAGGATCGACTGGATTATCCTCTCGGCATCTCCGAAGAACTTGATCTCGTCACGATCCCACATCCTGCCCTCTATATCGTCAACGAAAACGACATACATGGCCACCTGTCTGTTGGGCTTGCTGGTAAATACAGGCAGAACAACGCAGGAAGTAAGGCCAAGAGATGTGAGCCAGTCCCTCTCCTCCTGTTCAAGCTTGGTCTTGTAGGATACTACAAGGGGCTTATCGCCCACTATCTTCATATACTTAATGATATCGTCCGTACTGGCGATGCCCCGAAGGGGTGTATAGCCTTCCTTAAGGTATTCGCCCAGAACATCGACACCGCTGCCGGTTACATTGGGGCGCAGCACATAAGCATGGGCAATATCGGCATAATTACCCACATAGCGCACCATCTGTTCACATATTTCTTCAAAGGATTCATCGGAATCGAGAAGTGAAACGATATCCGTCATGACCTCGGACTTGCGAAGGTCATGAAGCATCTGGAGTTCCGCGGACCTTGACCTGACTGATTCTGCCAGGGCGTCCGCTCCGATGTATTTATTGACGTATATCTTGGTCGAAACAAGCCTTAAAAAGTCAAGCGAATCAAGGAACCGCTTCTCGTTGATCCTGTGCTCGACATTAAGCAGGGAATTCTCATCATCGATCCCGTCTATCACTGCCGCAACAACCCAGCACAAAACCGTGGAACCGCCGGCCTTGATAGCAATACCCGCAAGCTTTACATTCGAATAGTCCGTATCCTCGATAAGCTGCTCCTCGGTAGTGGAGTTCATGAGCCGGTTGTATATCTGCCATACCTGATCGTGGGAAACCACAGCCTTCATGCGCTCAAACATGGCGGGATCACCGGACAGCTGAGTTACCTGCTCCCTGTCATCCCCGAGCAGAAGAAGATACATGTTTGTAAGATTTGCAAAATAATCCTGCAAACCCTGTATCCATTCCGTATCAATATCAAGCTCACGCTGAAGCTGAGCATAGGTATTGGCTGCCACTTCCGTCATTGCGTCAATTCCTTCTGCATGAAGACAGCAGAACCGTCCCCATGTCTTCATTTATATCAGACTTCCAAAAACTTCTTTTTGTTATAAACTATGATTCCCACAACTGTCGAGATTATCGCATAGAAAAATCCCAATCCAATAATAAGAGGAACGCTCCTCTCAGGACTCGATGGATAAGGAATGAGCCTGAAGCACTGGGATATAATATATGGCCTTACAGCCTTGAAGGGAGCTAGGCCCGGGGGATCCTTGGCAAGAAAAAGGATCAGCTGGGGTACAACAAGGGTCACAAGATAATAGCCGATATATGCCTTCTTCCTGACCCTGAACCCAAACATGAACATGGTTCCGAAGCACACGCCCGCAAGAAAGAGAGGAAGCGCAAGAAACATCTTATCACAGAAGATCCTTATCGCATCCGCACTCAGGGTCTTGTCTTTCATCTGAAACAGCGCCGTAAGCGACACCAGGGCAACAAAGCAGATAACAAGGAAAATGAAGGCCAGCATGATCGATGCCGCCAGCTTACACAGATATATCTGTGTCCTGTTAAGGCCTGCCGTCAGTCCGTCCTTGATATGAGGATTGGGATAATCCTTCCCAAAGGTCATATGAACGATCATAATGCAGGTAAGATAAGGCACTATGAAAGACCATGCCGCATATTCCATGATGTTATATGCGTAGGTTCCCTCATTAGTACCGTATATGGTCCTGAAACCGACTACCGCTATATTACCCAATATACACAGGATGAATATGCCTGCGAAATAGAGCCTGGCCGCCCTGCTCATTAATGCTTCATCGAGTTCATGAATTATATACTTTCTCATGATTTCCCACTATTCTTCAACGCTGTAATTCGGCGCTTCCTTTGTAATATGTATGTCATGAGGATGACTCTCCTTAAGGGATGCAGCCGATATCTTGACAAACCTGCCCTTCTCCTTAAGATCTTCTATCGTCGGACATCCGCAGTAGCCCATTCCCGAACGCAGGCCTCCGATAAGCTGGAAGACCGTATCCTCAACAAGTCCCTTGTAGGCAACACGTCCTTCGACTCCCTCGGGTACCAGTTTCTTGGCATCGGACTGGAAGTAACGGTCCTTACTGCCGTTCTCCATTGCGGAAATGGAACCCATGCCACGGTATACCTTGTACTTCCTGCCCTGGAAGAGCTCAAAGGTTCCGGGAGACTCATCGCATCCGGCAAAGATCGATCCCATCATACATACATTGGCGCCTGCCGCAATGGCCTTGGTCATATCGCCCGAATACTTGATACCGCCGTCAGCAATAATGGGTATCCCGCTCTCCCTTGCAACAGCGTAGCAGTCCATGACTGCGCTTATCTGCGGAACACCTATACCTGCAACGATACGGGTAGTACATATGGAACCCGGCCCGATACCTACCTTAACAGCATCAACACCGGCATCTATAAGAGCCCTGGTACCTTCGCCCGTCGCAACGTTGCCGCCGATAAGCTGAAGGTCCGGGTAAGCGTCCTTGATCATCCTTGCGCACTTAAGTACATTTTCGGAATGCCCGTGGGCGGAATCAAGCACCACGCAGTCAACCTTGGCCTTAACAAGAGCTTCCACCCTGTCAAGCACATTGGCCGTAATACCGACGCCCGCGCCGCATAAAAGCCTTCCCTGCTCATCCTTGGCGGATAAGGGGTACTTTATCTGCTTCTCTATATCCTTGATCGTGATAAGTCCCTTTAAGTTAAAATCCTTGTCGACAAGAGGAAGCTTCTCTTTACGGGCCTTGGCAAGGATCTGCTTGGCTTCGTCAAGTGTTATCCCTTCGGGCGCCGTTATGAGCCCCTCACTCGTCATGCATTCTTTTATCTTCTTGGTGAAATCGGTTTCGAATTTAAGATCACGGTTGGTGATGATGCCGACTAACTTGCGTCCCTCCGTGATGGGCACACCCGAGATCCTGAATTTAGCCATCAGGTCATCGGCATCCTTTAATGTATGTTCCGGTGATAGTGAAAATGGATCGGTGATTACTCCGTTCTCAGAACGTTTGACCTTATCTACCTCATCGGCCTGTTCCTCGATAGACATGTTCTTGTGGATGATACCGATGCCTCCCTGTCTGGCCATCGCTATCGCCATCCTGTGTTCGGTTACGGTGTCCATTCCCGCACTCATCATGGGAATGTTAAGCTTGATCTTCTTCGTTAAATACGTCGAAACATCCACCTGATTTCCTATTACATTCGAATAGCCCGGTATCAGGAGGACATCATCAAATGTAATACCTTCCGAAACGATCTGACCCATCTTTCTCTACCTCCTTCTTTTTAAGTTTTATGTATATTGTATCTAGTGTATTAAACGTTTAACCTCTTGTCAACAGCTAAACCGACCAAAAAAATATTTCGGCCGGCATGTACTATTTTCACCTTCAATATCATATTCAATATTCGATCACTTTTCTTGGATAAATGCTCTTTATGGCCTTTAACATCTCCTCGTTCGGCTCGATCCCGACAAGCTCTTCGCCGTCCTTGCCCATGTATACGATCACCCATACCTTTGCTCCGTCAACACCCGACGAGTAATCGCTCACCTTTACGTTCCTTGACTTGTAAGGATCAAGCTCATGGGAATTGATCGGACACATCTTTTCCATCTTGTTAAGCTCCAGAGTCCTTACTCTCTTCCTCTTCTGCTTGCTCATGATCTTATCTATCGATATCTCCCTGTCAAGATAGAGGTATTCATACTCAAGGTCAAAGCCGGGTACGACAAAATAGGCTAAAAGGCCGAAGATCACAAGGGGTACCAGAAATATGATATAGCCCATAAGGGTGCTCAGGGCTGATATCACGGCCAGTACGTATATCACGTATTTAAGGGCTCCCTTTAAGGGTGAGCTTTTTCTTGCCACCATGCATTCCACGTATGTGTCGTTCATAATGAATCTCCTTCATGTTTATTTCTGTAGTTTAACATACTTCTATGTAAATTACTATTGTCCTAAAGTTCCGCTTCGCGTCATACGAATTTGTCCGAACCATCACAGTACCGGGTTCGACTCGGCATCCATGCCTCGGCTCACCGCTCTCCCCTCCATCCGGTCGGGGAGCACTGTTCTTCTCGGACGAATTGTATGCCGCTCCGCTAGTAGAGTGTATAGTTCAGAGGATCTTCCATGTGGTCGGTCCTTTCCTTTATGTCAGCCTGCCGGTGAAAGTCAACACATCCTACCGTATAACATACGACTCAAGCGTCTTATCAAGCACCGTATCGTATGCGAAGACCGCCACCCCGTCAAGGGGCATCTCATAGGTATTGTATTCCGTTATCTTCTGATAGCCCATCTGCCCGTTCAGTTTGACGAAGGTCTGCATATATCCGTTCTCATCCGTAGTCCTGTAGAAGAGGAGCCTTCGGTTCCCGTCCGAGATCGCAGCCTTGAAATCATATTCGTTTGATGAGTAGATGCATTGTCCGCCATGAAGGATAAAGGCACCCACGTCGGTAAGCTTATCCGGCGATAGTCCAAGGGCTTCAAGGTACTGTACCAGGGAATCATCGGCAAGGCCTTCATAGGCGGGCGGCACCGACACGAAGACCACATAGTTTTCGTTATTAAGAAGATCCAGATACTTGCCGCTTTCTCCTCCCAAAGCTGCCATATTTGCTTCAAATCTTAAGGTATCCTGTCTCTGGTAAAGGGCATCCGCGTCCCATGACTTATACTTCGGATCACCCCGGTGATCGGCCAGATCGTAGTCTTTCTTAAGATAGCTCCCGAGAACCCTTGTGAACTTCTCATTCCCCGACCTGTTAAGATGCAGGACCTCGGCAATATCCGCTGCAAAGTCAAGCTCCATCTCATCATACATAAGGTTAAAGTCAAGATACGGCACGTCGTACTCATCCGCGATGTCAAATATCGTATTGTATTTTGCCTGTTCTTCAGCCGTGACCACATAGGGTGATGAAATAAAGAGAAGAGGGATATCCGTCCCCTGAACATACTCTATTATCTTTCTTAAGTATTCTTCCTCTTTCTCCGATAATTCGCCCCTCTCTTTAACACCCGATACATCAGGCCGTTCAAAAGGCACGGTTGTCTCCCTCGGATCAAATCCCTTGTAGTTAACGGAGTTATTGTAATCGATAAAATCAAGCTCCGAAAGTTCCGAATACTTCCCGTGAGTTGAATTGAGGGGTATGATAACCCGCTT
>JBGUQP010000298.1:0-7977 GCA_045131145.1 Lachnospiraceae bacterium
ATTCCATAAAATGACGGGGAATTTGCTCCCGTACATTTCGGCCGTCGGGATGCAGGCTACAAGGTAGCTGTCCTCTCCATACAGATATGAGGAATATTTCTTTGAGGAAACGTAACATTTCCTGCCGTCTACCTTTCTTATACCATTATACCGGTCTGTCAGGACTTCCTTATCGATCCCCATGGAAGATGCACTCTGGTCGCTTAAGTCATTGCCGCCTGCGTTACCGTAAACGATCCGGTCCTCCTTTGCATCCACCATAAGGGCAAACCCGTTATTTCCTATGGTCGAACCGTTAAGCCATGCCGACAGATCCCTCATCCTTGCAGATGCCCTGTCAAGGATACTGGAAGCAAAACCAAGTATGATATATTTGTTTCCATCAGCCGAATATGTCCCCGGTATTGCCTTACAGTAGAGGATAAGGTTTTCACCCGATTCAACGTATTCGGGGTAAAGCGGATTTTTTATGGTGATATGATCGGTCCTGCCATCGCGAAGTTCTTCAAATTCTTCCTTTGAGATATCGAGCATCGAATTTGATATGATATTGCTCCCATTATCGCCCATGGCAGCCGACACCAGAACATCCCCGTCCCTGTTTGTAATATAAAGGAGCTCACAATCCTCCATACTCAGCGTGGAATTGTTAAGTATCTCACTCTGAGTGCTTGCCGGCATGGATGAAAACCGCATGTAGCTTTCATTGGCATATGCCTTGGCAATGTCAGCCAGCATTATCCCGTTGTTCTCATGGAAATTAGCCGTAAGGTCCTCTATTTCCCTGGCATTGCTTTCAAGGTTGTTTATCGTGGATGAAAAGAACCTGTTGTTATCGGCGTTCTGATCCCGCCTTGCCTCAGCACGCAGAACATATTCAAGAAGTACAAAAAAGGCAATTATACCGATGCCTATGATGCCGAACATGAGCATCGCGCGCCTGTGATATAAACGGTAGATCCCGTCTTTTTCCTTACCCTTGTCCATGATTCTCCCTTTTCCCGAAGCATTATCCTATAGCCGGCTTATAAAGCATTATATCATAATTTCATACAAACAGGCGTATCTGCTTCCTGAATACAGCAACAAAAAAGCCTCCCGTGATCACGGAAGGCTTTATCATTTGTATTGCCGGTATAATTACAGAAGGTTCTCTCCCTCTCCCATTACCGCGATATCGACTGCCGTCGCATCCTCAAGGTGGAAGCACATCATCTTGTTGCCCGTTTCTTCATTATATATTGAGCGAAGATGCGGTGCATCATTAAGCATTGCCTCGGCATACTTGCCGTCAGTCTCAAATACAGCCCTGCCGGTGTAACGGAGCCAGTGCCCGTCCTGCTTGGCCGCCACGATCTCACACTTGGGGTTGGCCTTAAGCTGCTTATACACATTCTTGAAATCACCGATTCCGAAGATCACCTTGCCGTCCATCTCAAGATGTGCCCCAAGAGGCCTGCACTTAGCCTGATCCCCGTCTTCGGAAGCAAGGAAGAATAATCCCGCCTCATTTAAAAAATCATTAATCTTGCCCATTTCAAACACCTCCTTACAAGCAAACATAATAACATAAACCGCTCCATCAAACAAGACCATGAGGACACGGGGAACCGTCCCCCCTGTTTCATGCCGTAAATGAACCGGAGGAACCGTCCCCCTGTTTCATCATGTTTCATATGGAAAAATAAAAGAGAAAAATGTATAATCGTAATGGAGAGTATCGGCACGCGTAAAGGTTCAGCGGGCCGGTTAAAGTATGATATTATGCCGCTTAGTAAGAATCACACACACCATTTTAACAAACTTGCATATAAGATAAGATCCCACCACAAGGTGCAGGACATGAAGGGTTACGTTCAGCACGGAAGTGTTTCAGTCTATGACCATGTCAACGCCGTGGCCCATACGGCCTATACCCTGGCCCACGCTCTTAAGATCAGGGTTGATGAAAAGGTCCTTATCGAGGGAGCCCTTCTGCATGACTTTTTCGGCTATGACTGGCATGAAGACAAGGTAAAGCGTAAGTTCTTTGAAATGCACGGATTCACCCACGCAAGGCGGGCAGCTGATCGTGCGGTAAAGCATTTCAATGTTGACCCTAAGACCCGGCATGTGATCGAGTCCCATATGTGGCCCCTGACATTAAGAAGCCTCCCACGCACGCGGGAGGCCATCATAGTATGTATCGCCGATAAGATCGTTTCCGCAAAAGAAACCCTGTTCAAACGCTGACTTGTGCCACGGGGACGGTTCTTTTGGCACTGATCAGCCTTCCCTTCGACGCTTCTCAAGCTTGGGAAGCAGATAGTTCCCATACATAAAGTCAATAATTGCAACAGCAGGGATGGCAAGCAGGATGCCGCCGACTCCGAACATATTCCCTCCCACAACTATGCCTATCAAGATCCACAAGCCGGATACTCCCAGGGAATTGCCAAAGAGCCTGGGCTTTAACACATATCCGTCCACCGTCTGAAGGACCAGTGTAAAGATCAGGAATATAAGTGCATATGTGGGCTTGACCATGAGGAGAACAAGGGCGCCGATAATGGCTCCGATGACAGGCCCGAAGGTCGGGATGACATTGGTTATACCGATAACAAACGAGACAAGCCCGATATATTCCATCCCGGCTATGGTCATAAAAATGGCATTGGCTATACCTACGGCGAAGCAGTCGATAAGGTTATAAATTATGTACCTGTTAAGGATCCCGTCGCATTTACGGAGGAATACGCAGACATCATTAAACCTCTCCTTGGGAAAAATCGCCCGCATCAGACGTATGGCCCCTGCCTTCAGCCTGCGCTTCTCTGCCATTATATAAATAGACAGGACGAAAGCGATAAGCCAGCTGACCACTCCCTTGCCCGCAAGTGCCGAAGTCCTGACTATGCTCTCGGCATTATTGCTTATATAATCGGATACGGCACTCAGGATCGTTTCCGATGAGCCGATCAGGTTCTTTAACTGATTCTTAAGGGACGGTATCCCTATATTGTCAAGCATTGAGATAAGGGATGCTATATACCCGTTTAAGTTCCTTGAAAATACCTGGACGCTCTCGACAAGCTGAGGGATAAGGACCATCATCGAGAAGACCAGAAATGCTATAACGCAGACAAAGGCAAGGAAATTAGAGAAGAAGTCACGTCTTGATTCCTTCTTTATCTTAAAGAAGACCTTCCTCTTAAAGAACTTGGCAAGGGGATTCACTATATAAGCGATCACGCAGCCAATGATGACCGGCGAGAAAAAACCGACAAATGTCTTAACAGCCATCCAAACAACATCAAATTTAGTGAGAAAAACATAGAGGATCACCGCGATACATGCAACAACAGCATTGGGATACCATGGTGCCTCCTTCAAGGGTCTTCTCTTCATCTTAACCTCCATTTAATGAAGACAGCAGAACCGTCCCCCTGTCTTCATTTCTTAGGGCATGATAAAGCCCGGGATATGTATAATTTAACACAAATCCCGGGCTTTATCAAATAGGGTAAACCTGCTTACAGCTTATCCGAAGAGGAAACTTAGGATGTCCTTCGGAGTGATACCAAACTTGTGTATACTACTGCCTATTGTGTAGACCGTGTCACCTTCCACGTATACGATAGCCGTTCCCTTATACTTGTTGTTGGCATATCCGACATGATACTTTGATGAGGGAATGGTCTGTCCGTTTACCTGGACGCTTACCATGGGCTGCACCGGTTCGCCACTGAATTCTTCGCTCTTGACTACTGTAATCTTGGCCCCTGTCAGGTCGATCCTTCCCTCAGGCTTTTCTATGCTGTATACTTCCCAGCAAGTGCCTGTAAGGTTTCCCTTGCCTGTCACTTCTACCCTGATCGACTTGCTCGTTTCCGAGCCGGTAAGCTCTATGGGATCGTTTAAAGGTTCACCTGTAAGATAATCATAGTATTTAACATCATAATCCTTGCTGCTTAACAAAATACTATCGATGGTTACGATGGGCGCCTGGAGATACTTACCCTTCTTTATATATGTCATGTCCGGTACCACCACAGAAGCTCCCGATATATCCGCCGCCTTGATCTCATATTCGCCCTTGATCGCCGAATGTCCCTTGTAATCACCGGTAAAGTTCACTGTATACTTGCCCTTACCTGTCTTCTTATTGGAGCTGTACTTAACCGTATAATCAACCCCGTTCTTAAGAGAGTACCATGTGTCATATTCCTCGCTGTAGCACGCTACATTAAGCGGAACCGTTGCACCCAGGGGCGAGTATTCTACCGAAGCATATAGGGGGGGCGCCATAATCTGAGCTGCCTTTAACGGGGTTATCTTAAAGGTTACGGTCACGCTCTTTGCTGCCAGATACTCGCCTTTACCCTTAATAACAGCCCTTGCCGTCCCGCTGTGCACGTTGTTAACATAGCTCACGGAGTAATCGGTCCCCATTGTAAGAACCTCTTTATTACCGTTGGTTACCGTAAGTTCCGTTCCCGACAGCTCTATCGGATAGCCGTTGTAGACTTTTGATGCATTAACCTTAGCCTTAAGAGTCAGCTTCTTTGTACTGTCCTTATCGAGACACTTGATAGCCTGTCCTGTGACAGTTCCCGTAAAGTTACCCTTACCCTTGATATCGGTGGTCTGACCGTCAGATGTTATCTTGGAAGTGTTGGTCAGGGCATAATCACCCGATTTAAGCGTATACCCGTTATATATTATGGCTGCCGCAGCCTTGGATCCGCTTACCGCACTTATGCCGGAGATCTCAAGCATGCCTTTTGACAGGGCGGTATTTAAGTCGGCGGGAACGATACTGAATTCTATCGTCTTTTTGCCCTTGTATATACCCTTTCCGCTTATAGTCACGGTTGCGGGCTTGCCTGTTGTTACCTTTTTATTGTTACCGTACTTAACGGTATAATCCTCGCCCTCGATAAGTGCATCACCCGGTGTGGCGCCGAACACTTCGATCGCGGGGCAGATATTGTCGCCTGTATAAGCGATCATGTATTTACCGTCAGCCTTTGCGATTCCCTCATAGGGATCAGTTGCGACATCCTTAAACCTTACGATAAAGGTACCCTCCTGCCTCCATTCCGCCGTCAGGATCATGTCTTCCACAACAGGCGAATCAAAGTCATACTTACTTCCGTTTAAATACCAGCCGGCAAATATCCATCCGGCAGCCACGGGATCGGTTCCGGGCTTAACTGCCTTCCCGCCTTCCTCAACTATCTGGCTTGCGGGAGGTGTCCCTGTCTTGCCGCCAAGGTTGAAATCAACCTTATAAGTCTTGACACTTTCATCTACCCACTTGGCATAAAGAGTCATGTTTTCATTTACCGGTGTGGCAAAATCATATAGTACGGTACATGCTGCATCAGAGTACCAGCCCATGAACTTCCACCCTGTCTCGGCAAGGGGACCCGGATTGCTTACCGGCATACCCTTGAGCACGGTTTCGTCCGCAGGCGCGGTACCGTGTCCCTTGGCGTCAAACTTAACGGTAAAGTTCACCGTCCTGTCTATGAGTACCGATTTGGCATCGGTGTAATCAGCATTCAAAACGGTCGTTTTATCACCTTTGAGCATGCCGTATTCGGGCTCATAGATTGCGGCATTGCTGCCAAGTGCGATACCGCCTGCTGCATATATCGCCCTTCCGACACCGTTGCTGACTGCCTTAACTTTACTCTCATTGATCTGGATCGTACCAGATGCTTCCAGGGTATCACGTGTTCCTGTTTGTGACAGCTCAACGTCTGACTTTTCTATCACTATATTTTTGCTTGAAAAGATCGCCTGTTCTTTCGAATTGATCGTTATGGCTGCATTGGCAAGTGTGATATCTCCGTTGGAAACAATGCCGTTTTCGACACCCGGTGCTTTTATGTCCGCCGAAACAATAAGCGGTTCCGTCGAATCATCCAAAATAGCCAGTTTCGCAGAATTAGGTATGGCTGCGCTTCCCTTGACGATCAGTCCTCTCTTGGCAGTAATGGCGCATCCCTCTGTATTCAGCTCACCAAAATCAGTAACGTTATTCAGTGTAAGAGTATTCGTATCGGCATCATAGCTTATCTTGCCGTCTCCCAGTACATCCGGGGCGTTTAAGTCGGTGATCTCAGTCTTGCCGATCCAGACACTGTAATACATAACTATGGGCGGTTCTATCTCAAGCTCCGTAACGGGATTGCCATCTTTATCGACGACGGTACCGTCCTTAACGCTTGCACCCGATTCAGGCTTTACGATCTTTAAGGACTTATCAATGGTAAGTCCGCCGTTTGCCTGGACGGCACGGCCATTGTGGGCTGTCGACATCGCCTTCAGAATGCCGGATTGAATATCGATCTTTGCCTGAGAACATATTCCGTAATGGGACTCCCCGCCGGAACTGCTTGCCCTGACATCGGCACCATCGATCAGGATACCCTTCGTTCCGACGATCCCGTTTGCTTCTTCCGAGTCGCTTATGACTGTTCCTCCGTCGAATTCAATGTTCCCGCCTGATTTTATTCCATCGGAATGCGAGAAGATATAAAGATTACATCCTGCGTATGTATATATATCTCCCTGCGCCCTTATTCCATAATTGATGACAGGCGACAAATGACCCAGGTCAAAGCTTCCCTTAAAGCTTAAATCCTTAGTTCCGTTTATTGCCACGTTTAAGTCGCCGGCAGCTGTCTTGATATCAGCTTTACCGTCTATTGTAAGATCATCTTTCGTGTAGATACATGACTTTTCATAAACTCCCTCAAATCCCTCAACATTATTCAAGGTAAGGGTCTTTGATGCCGGATCGTAAGTTGCCGAACCCTTGGTTATACCGCCAAGATCATGGAGCCAGTGTTCGGTAACCTGCACACCGCCGACCCAGAGGTCATATTTGTCGGAGTCACTCTCTTTACGGATCTCAACGGATTTAAGATCATTCCCGTCCGAATCCGTGATCGTCGTGTATGTTGCCTTTTTAACTATCTTTGCTCCGGTTTGGTTGATGTAGTAATTACCGCGGTCTATAACTATCTTTCCGCCGGCATGGAGCGCCCTTTTCTCTTTACTCTTAACTTTTATAGGATTATTGATGAAGATGTTGCCCTTTTCTTCCGTATCCCCCGATGCAGAGATTCCGATCTGGCCTACCTCAATATCGATCTCTCCTCCGTTGATATATATATTTCCATCGAAGCAGGTAAGGCCCTCACCAAAAGCCGTGTTTTCTTTGATCGTAAGCTCTCCGCCGTTTATGGTAATGTCACCCTTGCCGGTAAAATCCGGTCCCAAAAGAGAGATCCTGGCATTTTCCTGAATCGTTGTATAGCCCTCACAGTAAATTCCATATGTAAAATTTCCTAAGATCAACATGCTGCAATCCAAGGTAAGATCATTGCCGCTTCCTTTCACTTCGATACCATTGGTTGCCTCATTTTTCTCGTCAGGGGACATATTAATGCCCTGACCCTTAATGGTAAGAGGCTGTTCAGCATAGATCAGGGCTCCATTATGGTTTCCCTTAAACCCTGCATCATTTATTATGGTCAGCGTATTATTTGACGGATCATAGCTTGCGCTCGTAACTTTTGTAAATCCGGCGCTAAGATCATTCTTATTATCATCCGTTACCTGCACACCTCCGACCCATAACTTATAATCGGCGCCCTTATCGGGCTTAATGGACTCCGGCGCGTCTTCTTCAACCGGTGCTCCCTTGATCAGTTCTTCGGTCCCGTCAGTCGTCTCTTCCTGTAAATCCTGCGAGAGAACCGCCTCTTCCTGAAAGCCGTCACTTAAAAGACCTTCATCACTGTCGCTTATGAGCAGCTCATCAGAAGACTCTGCTGCAAAAACTTCCGTTCCCGCAATGCCTGTTCCTCCCATGCTCATTGCCGCAACCAGCAAAAGCGCCAACAACTTTCTGATTCTTTTCATTTTTCTTCCTTCCTTTCTGCTTTTTGTTTTCATATATAATGATCTATATGCTTACTT
>JBGUQP010000299.1:0-9402 GCA_045131145.1 Lachnospiraceae bacterium
CTTGATACCGAAGCATCCCCATAGGATGATACCGACATAAAGTCAAGCGATACCGGTACGGTTATCCTTTTGGCCAGCTCGCACATAAAGAAGGCACCACCCTTTAAAACACATATAAGGTGAACCTGCTGCCCTTCGTAATCCCTGCTTATCTCCTCGCCAAGTTCCTGTATCCTCCTGTCAAGATCCTCTTCCGAAATGAGTACGGTAATATTATCTTCCATAAGCCATCTCCTTATATTCAATCTTTAGAACACGTCTTGTTTCCTTATCTATCTTATAATGCTGGCTGATCCTCATTCCCGTTACCCAGATGATATGAGAACCGTCAGCAAGTACAAGCATACGATCCCGGTCGGACGAAGGAACCTTCTCATCAATAAGGTAATTCTTAAGCTTCTTTTTCTTCTCGTCGGCCCCGATGGTTAAGTAGTCACCACTCATCCTGGTCCTTATCCGCACACTGCTAATTATTTTATCATAGTCAAACCATTTAGTATAGTAAGAATCGGGAATATCGGACGATGCGTCCCATTCCTCCACCCTTGCATAAAAGCTTCCGTACCCGGAAATCATCGTTTCTCCGTCTATATTTAGCGGGATATCGATCTCTTCATATTCCGGTTCAATATCCGCAGCTCTTCCGACAAGAAGGTACTTTCCCTCCTTCTTGGCTCCCATCCCTTTAGGAAGGCTCAGATAACGTCCCGACTGCTTAAAACATAAGTCGGCGAGTGACTTTACATGCAGGGCCTCAAGGTCCTTATGGGAGGTATAGATTTCGGTAAGCAGACTTCTTAAGACATATCTTACTATTATCCCGGGTTCTCCCGACAGCTTATCTATATCCACCCTATAGAGGTTATCCTTCCTGCTTACTGCCCTTTCATAAACAGATACCGCCTGAGACCTTATATATTCATCCGCTTCCCTTGCTTCATCAGCCGCCCTGACGATGTGTTCCGGAGCACCCTCTGCTATCTCACACAGGCCCGGTATTATGCTGTTTCGTATCGCATTCCTTGAATAACCCTCATCATTATTGGTAGAGTCGATCCTGTAGGTCTGTCCTTTATTCCTTAAATACTCTTCGATCTCTTCCCTCTTAAGAGTAAGCAACGGCCTTATAAGGTTTCCGTTCCTCGGAGCCATCCCCGATATACCCCTAAGACCGCTTCCCCTTATCATGTTAAAGAGGACAGTTTCCGCCTGATCGCCCTTATGGTGGGCAACAGCTATCACATCGGCATCCGTCTCCTCAAGTACCCTCCTGAAGGCTTCATATCTTACATACCTTCCGGCCTCCTCAAGGGTCATCGACTTCTCCCCTGCGATCCGGGGCACATCCTCTTCGAATATTTTAAGGTCTATGCCCATCTCTGCGCATAAATCCCTTACAAAGTCACGATCGGCCCTCGATTCCTCCCCCCTTATCCCATGCTCGATATGCACACAGGTTATGGTAAGGTCAAGAGCTAACTTCATTTCATCAAGCATCCTTAAAAGACATACGGAATCAGCTCCGCCCGATACACCGGCTATGACCTTCATCCCATGGTCAAGAAGCCCCTGTTCCATACAGAAACCGTATACCTTTTCAGTCAGCCTGTCTGCTCCCTTTAACATAATTCACAAAAGAAAGCACAGAATATATCTGTGCTTTTATTTCTCCTCCGCCTGAAAGACTATTTCATCCTCATATACGAGCCCTAACTTGTCCTTGGCCACTTCCTCGACATAAGCTGCGGTCTTGGTGTACTTCTCGTACTCAACCAGATCCTCCGCCCGCTTGTTCTCGGCCTCTATCTGCTGTTCAAGACTCTCCTGCTTCTGAACGTACCCGTCTCTTTTTTTCTTAAGTGACATCATGCTGATCGTAAGGACCAGACATAATGACACGACCACGCCGGTAACCAGGACCATTCCCAGGCGATTCTGGCGGCGTTTCTTAAATGCGACCTTGCGTCTCGCCATTTAACTCTCCCCTTTTCTTTATAAAACCCCCATATAATGAAATTATATACTTACAAAGGATTTATGTCAACTGCTCTGTTCTGTGGTGTTCAGTACAGCATGCTCAAAATGCTGCGCATTTTTCGCTGTCCAAATCCATCCAATACATATATATATAAAACATTCCCCTTACAAGCAAGCTTGACGGTGCATGTTTTAAAATATATGTGCTGTACTGAACAATTATACATATTCAAACATATCCTTGGCTTCTTCCTTCCTGACTGTTTCCTGCACCGAAAGGACCTTAACCTTAACAGGTTTGGTTCCAAACTGGATCTCGAGTATATCCCCTTCCTTTACATCGGCCGAAGCCTTGGCAGGACGTCCGTTTATCGTGACCCTTCCGGCATCACATGCTTCATTTGCAACTGTTCTTCTCTTGATTATCCTTGATACCTTTAAATATTTATCCAGTCTCATATATGATCCCTTCTGCGTTTCCCCTTATTAACCAACAAAGAAGAGGGCCTCATAAGGCCCTCTTCTTAAATATCGCAAAATTATTTCTTGTTTACTGTATCCTTTAAAGCCTTGCCTGCCTTGAACTTGGGAGCCTTTGATGCAGGGATCTTGATCTTAGCGCCTGTCTGAGGATTCTTACCCTCTCTTGCTGCCCTCTTAGCTACCTCAAATGTACCAAAGCCAACGAGCTGAACCTTGCCGCCCTTCTTAAGCTCTGCTGTAACAACGTCTGTGAAAGCCTTAACAGCTGCTTCAGCATCCTTCTTCGATAATCCGGCCTTCTTAGCCATAGCTTCTACTAATTCTGTTTTGTTCATAAAATAAGTCCTCCTTAGTTTCGAGTCTCCGACGTTAAACGCCTACACCTATATATAATGGTTTTACCTGCCTTTGTCAAGGAAAAACGCCTTTTTTTGCGGATTTACTTGATAAAAAGCTCACGGTACCACTTAAGTGTATCAATATAAGCCGTATATACTGCATCTGAATCCATCTCCTTAAGGAGCATGATCCTGTCGATATCGGTCCAGCCTGCGCTCTCATACTGAAGGATGAAATCGTACACATCCGCATAAGGACCTTCCTTATCGATAAGCGCACGGGAGATGTTCTTGGAAACCTTGAGCATTTCAAGGGCTTCGCTCATTGTCTTGCCAAGTATTACATCAAGCACCGAGAAGAGGCCCATCATGAAGAGTTCCTGACTCTGGCCTGCCTGTTCAAATATGGGAGCCAGATTCTCGGCAAATTTCGCACGGATAAGTGATACACGAGCAACTTCGCTCGGCTTGTCATCGCACAGCTGCTTGGTAACGGCTGTCGTGATCCATTTCTTAAGTTCCCTCTGTCCCAGCATTGCTGCGGCATGCCTTATAGATGTGATCTCGGAATTGATCGACATATGGTTTACCATCTCGAGAAGGGAAATAACAAGTGCCGTATCCCTTCCGATGATGTCGGCTGCCTTGGTAAGATCAAAGTCATCCGAATTGACTGTATTGAGAAGTTCGATGTAGTTGATCTTAACGGGAGCAACTTCGGTGCTTCCCTTGGTAATGGGCACACGATAGAACTCGCCTTCGTAGAACTGATATCCGCCTTCATCCTTTAACTGGTCGAAGTTCTCCTGAGTCTCGATATTACCTGCAATAAGCTTGATATCGGGATAAACCTTGGTGAAGTATATCTTGGCCTTCTCAATGACTATCTTCTTGTGGTCAAGAAGAATGTAGTCCATAAGGCTTAAGATTGCCCTGTAGGGCTCAAAATCAGGCACAGTGAGCTTCCTCATGGCAAACTTGTAACCCATGCTCTTAAGCTCCCTTATCCTGTTTACATACATATCCTCGGGCCTTACCTGCTTATCGATAAGGATGACTATACGATCATGAGGAGCATCACACTGCTCATCGATAGCCGAGAAGAGTGAGACATTGCTTACCGGAACAAATATCTCATTATCATTGGCGAGGGTTTCGATACCCATCGCATTTATGATCTCAAGGCCGACAATATGTCCCGCTCCGTCATTAAGTCCCGTACCCGAAAGCATCGGGTTGGTCAGATGGTTCGCCTTCTGGGTGAAAAGGGAATAGGCCTTGACTGCCATTTTTTCGTCAAATAAAGGAATAAGAGTTGCTAACATGACTGCATCCTTTCTCCGTATATAATTTATAATACATCTTTATATATTGTACACTAAATTAGCGAGAATAACAAGAAACTTTCGGTAAAATCAAACAATTTAATCTCTCTTGAAAATGTCCCTTGTATAAACCTTATCCGCAACATCATCAAGGATGGCATCATAACGGTTGGCTATTATGGCATCAGCCCTCTTTTTGAAGGATTCCACGTCATTTACGACCTCACTTCCGAAGAAGGTTGTACCATCCTCAAGTGTCGGCTCATATACAATGACAGTCGCACCCTTGGCCTTTATACGCTTCATGATGCCCTGGATGGAGGACTGGCGGAAGTTGTCCGAATTGCTCTTCATGGTCAGCCGGTAAACACCGATGACAACCGGGCGCTCGTCATCCTTGTTGTATGAAGATGAGTTATAGTAGTCGTAATAGCCTGCCTTGGACAATACCCTGTCGGCAATGAAGTCCTTCCTGGTCCTGTTTGATTCGACTATGGCCTGAATGAGGTTCTGGGGTACATCATTGTAGTTGGCAAGAAGCTGTTTGGTATCTTTGGGAAGGCAGTAACCGCCATATCCGAATGAAGGATTGTTGTACTGGTTCCCGATCCTCGGGTCAAGGCATACACCTTCTATTATTTTCTGTGTATCAAGACCCTTCATCTCGGCATAGGTATCAAGCTCGTTGAAGTATGATACCCTGAGGGCAAGGTAGGTATTGGCGAAAAGCTTGACTGCCTCCGCCTCTGTAAGGCCCATGAACAGGACATCCGTATTTTCCTTAAGAGCACCTTCCGTAAGAAGACCGGCAAAAACCTTGGCCGCATCAAGAAGCCTCTCATCCTCCATGACCGTGCCGACTATGATCCTCGAAGGATACAGGTTATCGTAAAGGGCTCTTGACTCTCTAAGGAATTCAGGGGAAAAGAGGATGTTATCGGAACTGTATTTCTTCCTTACAGACTCGGTAAAACCAACGGGAATGGTTGACTTTATCACCATGATCGCATTCGGATTATACCTGATCACAAGCTTGATCACCGCTTCAACCGCGGACGTGTCGAAAAAGTTCTTGTTGGCATCATAGTTGGTAGGTGTGGCAATTATAACGTAATCCGCATCCTTATAAGCTTCCTCCGCATCAAGCGTTGCCTTAAGATCCAGATCCTTATTGGTCAGATAGTCTTCTATTTCAGCATCGACTATCGGGGATCTCCTGTTGTTTATAAGGTCAACCTTTTCCGGTATGATATCGACAGCCGTAACGTGGTTATGCTGTGAAAGCAGCGTAGCCATGGACATTCCCACATATCCTGTTCCCGCTACGGCTATATTGTACTTTTTCATAATGCTTCTCCTTTAACTCTTTAGTTCCCTGTATAATAACCCGAAGGTTCCCGCTCCGCAGTTGACCGCTATTGCGGGAGATGCCTTCTGGAAATATATTTTATCAAATTTCATTTTTTCTTCAATATACGATCTTATGTTCTCCTTCTCCCTGTTTGTAAGTCCCACATAGGTTACAAAGAGTATGCTTTTGTCTATGTTGTTATAAGGCAGGAGAACGGAATCGATATATTTCTTCCAGCCTCTTTCCTTGGATCCGAAATATACCCTGCTTATGGTAAGCTTCCCCTTCTTCATCACCAGGACAGGCCTCATCATAAAGGCTCTTGAAAGGTTGGCCGTCCTGTTACTTATCTGTCCGGCTCTTGCCAGAAAATCAAGCTCATTTACAATAAAGCTTGTATGCACAAGGTTTACAAAGTCACCAAGAGCCTGAGCTATCTCCCCGGGTGACCTGCCCTCTTCGGCCAGCCTGCATGCTTCAAGAACCACAAGTCCCTGGCCGCTTGATAAATGTCTTGAGTCTATAACAGATACATTACCGAAAGCACTGGCTGCTTCCATCGCAGGCGGGTATCCGGAATTGGCAACGTCGGCTGATATCGCTATATGCACTATATTATTGGCGGAGGTCAGCCTGTTTGCGAAGAAGAGCTCATGCTCCGAAGCATCACACACGTCTGTCTTTATTTTTCGGTCCGGATCCTCCATATAGCTTAAAAGCCCTTCGGTATCTATCTCCGTTCCATCCCTGAAGGTACCGTCATCCGTGGTTACCTTATGGGGGATGATGTCTATATCGTATTTCTCAATAATTTCGGCAGGAAGGTCGGCCACGGACTCGGTAGTCACTGCCACAGCCTTCTTACGCTCATGTGATTCCATCCAGAGGACTGTTTCCTCCGTTATTTCCTCTTCCTCACTCACCTTATGTACGAGTTCCGGGGGAAGAAGCCGATAGAGCTCCCTCTCAAGGACCCCTCCGCTTACAGGCTTCTCGATGTAGCCGTCAAATCCCTCCTTCTTATACAGGAGCTTATTGTCCTCTCCCGCATTTGCGGTAAGAGCCACTATCTTGGATTCCCTGCACTTGCCGCCCGTCTGGTTAACGATCCTTCTGTGACACTCTATTCCGTCCATCTCAGGCATCAGATGATCCATGAATATCACATGATATTTATCATTGAGCGTAAGCTCCAGTGCCTCTTCACCACTTATGGCAGTGTCGATCTTTATCCCGGTGGCCCGAAGGAGCTTAGTCACCACCAAAAGATTGCTCTCATTGTCATCGACAACCAGAAGCCTTGCTTCCGGTGCCTCGAATTTCTGCTTATATTGTGCTTTTGCATTAAGCACATGTCTCCGCTCCATATCGAGTTCACCGATGGCTTTCTCATTCATCACCTTCTGGGGAATCTCTATCATAAAGGTCGATCCCTTGGTATAAACACTGTTTACCGTTATCCTGCCGTCCATCAGATCGGTAAGCTCCTTGACTATTGACAGTCCCAGGCCCGTACCTTCTATATAACGAGTGTTATTCTCATCAACTCTCTTAAAAGCCGAGAAGAGGTGGGGGATACTCTCCTTCTTGATCCCTATTCCGGTATCGGTTACTGAATATACAATATTTATATTATCCCCGCTCTTTTCTCCGCACTCAACGGTCAGGGTGACAGACCCTTCTTTAGTGTACTTTATGGCATTGTTAATTATATTTATAAGTATCTGCTTGATCCTGACTTCATCACCATACAGCTCGGCGGGTATATCGGGCGAAACATTAACGTGAAAGTCAAGCCCCTTGTCCTTAGCCCTTATCCACAGCATCGCAACTATCTCTGACAGCATATCGCCCGGGTTGTAGGCAGCCCTGGTAAGCTCCATACGGCCCGACTGGATCTTGGACATATCCAGTATATCGTTTATAAGGTGAAGAAGTATCTTGCCTGCTGCCTGGATATTGGCCGCATCCTCTGCTACCTCATCTGAGATGTCTTCTCTTAAGATCATCTCATTAAGTCCTATAATTGTGTTTATGGGAGTACGTATTTCATGGCTCATGTTTGAGAAGAACCTGTTCTGGGCCTTACTCATTTCCTCGACCTTCTTAGCTTCCTCTACCGCCTTTTTATTCTCATTCTCAAAAATATGGTTCTGTATCCTTGCCATGATATATATCTCTATACCCACAACAAGAACCGACAAAAGGGAATCATACGTACCCATGTGGTTGGTGTGCGGCTTGACAAGTTCCGTATGATACATACTTGCGTAGTATACAAAAACGGCCATGACCGACAGGATAGTCAGCATTACCGTACGCCGTTTTCCGGAAAGGGTCATGCCTATATAATAAAAGGTCAGGGAGAACCATATAACGGACCCGCCCTTTATTCCGCCGCCGTAGAAAAAGGAGACAGGAAGTATGATAAATATGGCAGCTAAGGCTATACTTATCTTGCACAGATCTATCCTCCCGAGCTTTATCAGAAGCACGGTCATTACAGGTGCAGCCACAAGGACTATACCGAGCATTATCGTCTCAACCCTGTTTTCCTTTAATATAAGATCGCCTATAAATGCAATTGCTACGGCTGTCTCAACCATGAAAGTGAACATGATAAAGACGCGATCCCTCATATCAGTGACCGATTCTATGGTCTTTAACATGAATTCCCTGATCTTATCCATCAGTCAAGCCCCCCTTCCTGATCATCCGGGGTGAATTCAAGGACCACCGGTCCCTTCCTCTCACTTGACGGTGCGAATTCAAGAACACCCGATACCGTTTTTGATTCTCTTTCTTTTTCTGTCTCTTCAGCCTTTGGTGTTTTCTCTTCATCCGTCCCGACGGATTTTAAGATAGCGGCTGCTGTTTTTTTATACAGGGCCATCATGGCATCATGAAGTTCACCGGTGATACCGGTACCTCCTGCCTTGGCCAGCTCCTCAAGATTTTTGGCCTTCTGCGAAAGGTCTGCAGCTCCTATCATCCGAGAAGTAGATTTTAGTGCATGGACCAGGATCTCGTAATTCTTAAAATCCTTCTTTTGATAGTAATCGTTTATTTTCTCCTGTTTAGAGGGGGCCTCCTTTATATACTGCTTAAGAAGTGTGTGATAGAGCTCCTTATCCCTCTGGGAGTAGCGCAGACCTGCCCCTGTATCTATACCTGCTTTTTTAAGCGATGAATAGACATTGTCGCCTGCATTTCTCTCACCCGATATCTTCTCGTACTCTATTGCCGCAGGAGGCAGTACTCTCTTTAATACCCTCTCAAGCTCGGCTATCTCAACAGGCTTGCTTACAAAACCGTCAAATCCTTCCGATAAGAACATCTCCTTTGCGGTGGATACGGCATTCGCAGTAAGGGCAACTATCGGTATATCCTTAAGCTTTGAGCTCTTATCCGAACGTAAGCTCTTCATTGCCTCTATACCGTCCATACCGGGCATCATATGATCCATGAAGATTATGTCAAAGGACCTTTCCCGGCAGATATCTATGGCTTCCTGTCCCGATAAAACAGTCGTTATGTTCATCCCGTATCCCTTGAAGATTCCCTTGGCTACCGTAAGGTTCATGGGTTCGTCATCAACGACCAGAGCTTCAAGACCGGGACATTTCATCTTAAGAACTTTCTCTTCATCGCCAAGTTCCATGTTGAGAACAGTTACAACCGGGAAGCAGTAGAAAGGTTTCTCCATTATCCTGGCACGGGAGCCTTCAGGCAGTCTAAAGCCCGTATCGGCCACCACAATAACTATGAACTCATTAGCCAGCTCCTCTATGTAAGATGGATCGGTACCGTATTCTTCTTCTGCTATGAAAAGGTGGGTAAGGTTTACCGATGATACCAGTCTCTTAAGATTGTCTATATTATCAACCCTGTGCATCTGCACACCCAGTCCGTGTACTATGTTGCTTAC
>JBGUQP010000300.1:0-8957 GCA_045131145.1 Lachnospiraceae bacterium
GCAAGGGCAACAATAGGTGTTATCGGAAACGGTGATCACAACCTTATCAATATTGGTAAAGCAGGACGTAAGCGCCACATGGGTATCAGGCCTACAGTCCGCGGTTCGGTTATGAACCCCAACGACCATCCGCATGGTGGTGGTGAGGGAAGAACCTCGATCGGACGTCCCGGTCCCTGCACTCCTTGGGGTAAGCCTGCACTTGGTCTTAAGACAAGGAAGAAGAACAAGAAGTCCAATAAGATGATCGTAAGGCGCAGAGATGGACGGACAATTAAGTAAAGTCCGGCATAAGGACTCTGTCTGCTGGCGCAGACACCTCATGCCAATAATTGATTAATTTAGGAGGATAAAAATGGCTAGATCATTAAAGAAAGGCCCTTTCGCAGACGAGAGCTTATTAAAGAAGATAGATGCGATGAATGCAGCAAACGACAAGCAGGTAGTAAAGACCTGGTCACGCCGTTCAACGATCTTCCCTTCATTTGTCGGTCATACGATCGCTGTTCATGACGGAAGAAAGCATGTTCCGGTATATGTTACCGAGGATATGGTTGGACATAAGCTTGGTGAGTTTGTTGCAACAAGGACTTACCGTGGACACGGTAAGGACGAGAAGAAGTCAAAGGTTAAATAAGTATAAGATAGTTTGAAAGGAGGTTTCATCCAATGGCAAAAGGACATAGATCCCAGATCAAGAGAGAAAGAAATGCGAATAAGGATACAAGACCCTCAGCAAAGCTGTCTTATGCAAGAGTGTCAGTACAGAAGGCGTGTTTCGTATTGGATGCTATCAGGGGAAAGGACGTGCAGACAGCACTTGGTATCCTTACCTACAATCCCAGATATGCATCAAGCATTATAAAGAAGTTACTTGAGTCAGCAATCGCCAATGCCGAGAATAACAACGGCATGAACGCAGACAATCTTTATGTGGCTGAGTGCTACGCAAACAAGGGTCCCACAATGAAGCGTATCAGACCCCGTGCGCAGGGCAGGGCTTATCGTATCGAGAAGAGAATGAGCCACATCACAGTAGTATTGGACGAAAGGTAAGGAGGACGTAAATGGGACAGAAAGTTAATCCTCACGGCTTAAGAGTCGGTGTTATCAAGGATTGGGATTCTAAATGGTATGCTGATAAGGATTTTGCTGACTTCCTCGTAGAGGACTACAACATCAGGACATACCTTAAGAAGAAGTTAAACAATGCAGGTGTTTCAAAGATCGAGATCGAGAGAGCATCTGACAGGGTTAAGGTAGTTATCTTCACCGCTAAGCCCGGTGTTATCATCGGTAAGGGCGGTCAGGAGATCGAGGTTACCAAGAAGGAACTTCAGAAGTTTACAGACAAGAAGCTCGTAGTTGACATTAAGGAGATCAAGAGGCCCGATAAGGACGCTCAGCTTGTTGCAGAGAATATCGCCCAGCAGCTTGAGAACCGTATCACCTTCAGAAAGGCCATGAAGAGTGCAATGTCAAGGTCTATGAAGGCCGGAACTCTCGGTATCAAAACAATGGTTTCCGGACGTCTCGGCGGAGCAGATATCGCCCGCAGTGAGAGCTACAGCGAGGGTACCATTCCCCTTCAGACAATGAGAGCTGATATAGATTATGGATTTGCAGAGGCTGACACCACTTACGGTAAGCTCGGTGTCAAGGTATGGATCTACAAAGGTGAAATACTTCCCACTAAGGCAAAGGAAGGGAGCGATAAATAATGTTAATGCCAAAAAGAGTTAAGCGTCGTAAGCAGTTCCGCGGTACAATGAGAGGTAAGGCTCTTCGCGGTAATACATTATCCTACGGTGAGTACGGTATCATTGCTACCGAGCCCTGTTGGATAAAGTCAAACCAGATTGAGGCAGCCCGTATTGCCATGACACGTTACATTAAGCGTGGTGGTAAGGTTTGGATCAAGATTTTCCCTGACAAACCCGTAACGGCTAAGCCCGCTGAAACCCGTATGGGTTCAGGTAAGGGTGCCCTTGAGTACTGGGTAGCGGTAGTTAAGCCCGGACGTGTAATGTTCGAGATCGCAGGTGTTCCCGAGGAAACCGCAAGAGAAGCATTACGTCTGGCTACTCACAAGCTTCCCTGCAAGTGCAAGATTGTTTCTAAGGCAGACTTGGAAGGCGGTGTAGCGAATGAAAACTAATAAATATGTTGAGGAACTTAAGAATAAGTCAAATACAGAGCTTCAGGAAGACCTTGTGGCAGCAAAGAAAGAGCTTTTCAATCTTAGATTCCAGAACGCAACAAATCAGCTTGATAATACAGGCAGGATCAAGGAAGTAAGAAGAAACATAGCCAGGATCAAGACAGTTATTACCGAGAAGGAGCAGGCTAACGCGTAGGAGGGATAAAGAATGGAAAGAAATTTAAGAAAGACACGTACCGGTAAGGTCGTAAGCGATAAGATGGATAAAACCATTGTTGTAGCCGTTGAAGATCATGTTAAGCACCCTCTTTACAAGAAGATCGTAAAGAAGACTTACAAGCTTAAGGCACATGACGAGAATAACGAGTGCAAGAAGGGTGATACAGTTAAGGTAATGGAGACAAGGCGTCTTTCCAAGGATAAGAGATGGAGACTTGTCGAGATCGTTGAGAAGGCTAAATAAGATCTTTTCAATATACTGTTTAAGAAGGAGATAAAACCATGATACAACAGGAAAGCAGACTTAAGGTCGCTGATAACACAGGTGCTAAAGAGCTTCTCTGCATCAGAGTTATGGGCGGATCCGTAAGAAGATATGCAAATATTGGTGATATCATCGTCGCTACTGTTAAAGATGCAACGCCAGGCGGCGTTGTAAAGAAGGGCGATGTTGTCAAGGCGGTGGTTGTACGTACTGTTAAGGGTGCTCGCCGTAAGGATGGATCATACATCAGGTTCGATGAGAACGCTGCGGTCATTATCAAGGATGACAAGACTCCGAGAGGAACCCGTATCTTTGGACCAGTAGCAAGAGAGCTTCGTGACAAGCAGTTTATGAAGATTGTTTCACTGGCTCCCGAAGTATTATAGGAGGTAGCAGGATGGCAACCATGAAGATAAAGAATGGTGATACCGTTAAGGTGATCGCCGGTAAGGACGTCGGTGTTGAGGGCAAGGTTATTGCCGTAGACAAGAAAAATGGCAAGGTCAAGGTAGAGGGCGTTAACATTGTCAAGAAGCACACAAAGCCTTCAGTTGCAAATCAGAACGGCGGTATTGTTGAGCAGGAAGCATTTATCGATGCATCAAATGTAATGTTTGTTCACAATGGCAAGCCTACAAGGATCGGTTTCAAGGTTGAGGACGGCAAGAAGGTCCGTATCGCCAAGAAGACCGGTGAAGTAGTTGATTAATCTATGAGAGGAGGCTTAGGACGTTGAGTAGGTACAAGGATTTATATAAGGACCAGATCGTAGACGGTATGGTCAAGAAGTTCGGATATAAGAATGTTATGGAAGTACCCAAGCTTGAGAAGATCGTTATCAATATGGGCGTAGGTGAGGCCAAGGATAACGCTAAGGTACTTGAATCAGCTGTTAAGGATCTTGAGACGATCACAGGTCAGAAGGCAGTCATAACACGCGCTAAGAACGCCATTGCTAATTTCAAGATAAGACAGGGAATGGCAATCGGATGTAAGGTAACCCTTCGCGGCGAGAAGATGTATGAGTTCTTAGATCGTCTTGTTAATCTTGCATTACCCCGAGTTCGTGACTTCAGGGGTGTTAATCCCAACGCATTCGACGGCAGGGGCAATTACGCACTTGGTATCAAGGAGCAGCTTATATTCCCCGAGATCGAGTACGACAAGATAGATAAGGTCAGGGGTATGGATGTTATCTGTGTAACAACAGCCAAGACCGACGAGGAAGCAAGAGAGTTACTGGCACAGTTTGGAATGCCGTTTGCAAAGTGATCAGGTTAAAAGATTAGGAGGATTCATTCATGGCTAAGACAGCAATGAAGGTTAAACAGCAGCGTAAGCAGAAGTTCTCTACAAGAGAATACAATCGTTGCAGGATATGTGGTCGCCCGCATGCTTATTTAAGGAAATACGGAATCTGCAGAATATGCTTCCGTGAGTTGGCATATAAGGGACAGATCCCCGGTGTTAAGAAAGCAAGCTGGTAAGAAGGAAAGAAGGAGGTAAATCAAAATGACAACTAATGATCCTATTGCAGATATGCTTACAAGAATTCGTAACGCAAATACTGCAAAGCATGATACAGTAGATGTTCCTTCATCCAAAATGAAGCTTGCTATCGCAGAGATTCTTTTAAACGAAGGATACATTCAGAAGTATGAGTTAACGGACGCAGGTTCGTTTAAGAATATCCACATCACACTTAAGTATGGTGAGGACAAGAACGAGAAGATCATCTCAGGTCTTAAGAGGATATCTAAGCCCGGTCTTCGCGTTTATGCAGGCAAGGATGAGCTCCCCAAGGTTCTTGGCGGACTCGGTATTGCGATCATTTCAACCAACAACGGAGTCGTTACCGATAAGGAAGCCCGCAAGGCAGGCGTTGGCGGCGAAGTACTTGCGTTCGTATGGTAGGCGTCTGATATAGAGATAAATACGCAAGTACTGGTATGTTGTAGCGAGGACGGAAAACAAGCACGAACGAAGTGAGTATTTGTTTTCACCCGAGCGTACATCGAGATAATCGGTAGCATCGAAGATGCGGCGGACGCGTAGCGGACGGATTATCGAGATTTAATGTATAGGTAGTAATTAGTGTAAAAATATATAGGAGGTACGGGCATGTCACGTATAGGAAGAATGCCAATCGCTATTCCCGCAGGTGTTACCGTGGATATAGCAGAAAATAATAAGGTGACTGTAAAAGGTCCTAAGGGTACACTTGAAAGAGTCATGGTACCTGAGATGGAGATCAAGGTAGATGGCGGTGTTGCTACGGTAGCACGTCCCAACGATCTTAAGAGAATGAAATCTCTTCATGGTCTTACAAGAACACTGCTTAACAACATGATCGTAGGTGTAACCGATGGATACGAGAAGGTTCTGGAGATCAACGGTGTTGGTTACAGGGCTCAGAAGCAGGGTAAGAAGCTTGTATTATCACTTGGTTATTCACACCCTGTTGAGATGGAAGATCCCGAGGGTATCGAGACTGTTCTTGAAGGACAGAACAAGATTACCGTCAAGGGTATCGACAAGGAAAAGGTTGGTCAGTACGCAGCCGAGATCAGAGACAAGAGACGTCCTGAGCCTTATAAGGGCAAGGGTATCAAGTATGCTGATGAGACTATCAGACGTAAAGTCGGTAAGACCGGTAAGAAGTAAAAGATAAGGAGAGAATGAAAATGGTTAGTAAAAAGTCAAGATCAGAAGTTCGTTTAAAGAAACACAAAAGAATGCGTAACCGTTTCAGCGGCACTGCAGAACGTCCGCGTCTTTCCGTGTTCAGGAGCAACAATCATATGTATGCTCAGATTATCGACGATACCGTTGGAAATACTCTGGTAGCTGCATCTACCCTTGAGAAGGATGTAAAGTCAGAGCTTAAGAAAACAAATGACGTTGAAGCAGCAGCATATTTGGGAACTGTAATTGCCAAGAAGGCTCTTGATAAGGGCATCAAGGAAGTAGTCTTTGACAGAGGCGGCTTTATATATCAGGGCAAGATCAAGGCATTGGCAGATGCGGCTAGAGAAGCCGGCTTAGAGTTCTAGGGAGGAGAGAATACATGAAACGTACTATCATAGATACAAGCAACATGGAACTTTCAGAGAAGGTAGTTTCCATCAAGCGTGTAACAAAGGTTGTAAAGGGTGGTCGTAACATGCGTTTCACCGCCTTAGTAGTTGTCGGTGACGGAAACGGCCATGTAGGTGCAGGACTTGGTAAGGCAACAGAAATTCCCGAAGCGATCCGCAAGGGTAAGGAAGATGCAACCAAGAGGCTCGTATCAGTTGCACTTGATGAGAACAAGTCCATTACACATGATTTTTCGGGTAAGTTCGGAGGAGCTAACGTACTTCTTAAGAGGGCTCCCGAAGGTACAGGTGTTATCGCAGGCGGTCCCGCACGTAGCGTGTGTGAGCTTGCAGGTATCAAGAACATCCGTACCAAGTCACTCGGTTCAAACAACAAGCAGAACGTAGTTCTTGCTACAATAGAGGCTTTGAGCCAGCTTAAGACTCCCGAAGAGGTAGCACGTCTTCGCGGTAAGTCCGTAGAAGAAGTAACAGCCTAAGGAGGACTGAAAAATGGCAGATAAGAAAATTAAAGTAACACTGGTTAAATCAACTATCGGTGCCATTCCCAAGCACAAGGCAACCGTAGAGGCTCTCGGTCTTAAGAAGACCGGCAGGAGCAATATCCTTCCCGACAATGACGCTGTTCGCGGTATGTGCAAGCAGGTATGTCATTTGGTGAAGGTAGAAGAAGCATAAATAAAGATAAGGAGGTGTCACAGAATGGAATTATCGAATTTACAGCCTGCTGAAGGCTCAAAGCATAGTGATAATTTTAGAAGAGGACGCGGACACGGCTCAGGAAACGGTAAGACTGCCGGCAAGGGCCATAAGGGTCAGAAGGCTCGTTCAGGCGCACCCAGAATAGGTTTCGAGGGTGGTCAGATGCCTTTATACAGAAGAATTCCTAAGAGAGGTTTTAAGAACAGGAACACTAAGGAAATCGTAGCTATCAACGTATCAGCTCTTGAGAAGTTTGATAATGGCTCTACAGTTACCGTTGAATCTTTGGTTGAAAGCGGGATCGTAAGCAATCCCAGGGACGGTGTTAAGATTCTTGGTAACGGTGAATTAACCAAGAAGCTTACTGTTCAGGTAAATGCTTTCTCTGCATCTGCAAAGGAGAAGATTGAAGCTCTTGGTGGAAATGCTGAGGTGATCTGATGTTTAAAACATTTCGTAACGCACTGAAGGTTAAGGAGATCAGACAGAAGCTTCTCTTTACCTTCCTGATGATGATAGTTATCAGGCTTGGCTGCCAGTTACCGGTTCCCGGTGTTGACAGGGAGTATTTCTCCAACTGGTTTGCACAGCAGACGGGTGATTCGTTCAATTTTCTTGATGCTTTTACAGGCGGATCATTCCTTAATATGTCGGTGTTCGCACTTAACATTACACCGTACATCACAAGTTCCATTATCATGCAGCTTCTGACCATTGCTATTCCCAAGCTCGAAGAGATGCAGAAGGAAGGCGAGGACGGAAGGAAGAAGATCGCATCGATCACACGTTACGTGACCGTAGGTCTTGCACTTATCGAATCAACCGCCATGGCGATCGGATTCGGTAACCAGGGACTTTTAGAGAAATATAATTTCTTAAGTGTATTTACAGTTATATGTGCTCTTACAGCCGGTTCCGCATTCCTTATGTGGATCGGTGAGCAGATAACCGAAAACGGTATCGGAAACGGTATTTCAATAGTGCTTATTATAAACATCATTTCCAGGATACCTCAGGACTTTACTTCACTGTATGCACAGTTCATGAAGGACAAGTCATTTGCCAAGGCTTTCATTGCCGGCATAGTCATAATAGCGATCGTACTTATCACGGTCATCCTTACGATCATCCTTAACGGAGCAGAGAGAAGGATCCCCGTTCAGTACGCCAAGAAGGTACAGGGCCGTAAGACATACGGCGGACAGTCATCGCATATACCCCTTAAGGTTAATACCGGTGGCGTTATCCCGATCATCTTCGCATCATCGCTTATGCAGCTTCCTGTAGTCATTGCTTCCTTCTTTGGAAACAATCAGACAGGATTCTTGGGACAGCTCCTTCGGGTATTAAGCTCAAGGAACTGGTTCAAGAAGGAGAACTGGGTATACTCAATAGGTGCTCTTATTTATGTGATCCTGGTAATATTCTTCGCTTACTTCTACACATCGATAACCTTCAATCCTTTGGAGATTGCCGACAATATGAAGAAGCAGGGCGGATTCGTTCCGGGTATCAGACCCGGTAAACCTACCAGCGAGTATCTTACCAAGATACTTAACTACATCGTATTTATCGGTGCTATCGGCCTTATCATCGTTGCTCTGATCCCGATAATCTGTAACGGATTATTCGGTGCCGATGTTTCATTCGGCGGAACTTCGCTCATCATTATCGTAGGTGTAATCCTTGAGACGATGAAGCAGGTAGAGTCAATGATGCTCGTAAGGAATTACAAGGGATTTCTTGATAATTAAGCAAGTTAAAATACATGCATAAGACAAGGCTTTAAAGAGCCTTGTCTTGATGCTGTTTTTAGGAGACAGCATTACATTGGAGGGTTATTAGATGAAGATTATTATGTTAGGTGCACCCGGTGCAGGTAAGGGAACACAGGCGAAGATGATCGCCGAGAAATATTCGATACCCCATGTTTCAACGGGTGATATTTTCAGGGCCAATATCAAGGAACAGACAGAACTTGGTATGGAAGCCAAGAAATATATGGATCAGGGACTTCTTGTTCCCGATGAGCTCACTGTTAAGATACTGCTTGACAGGGTTGCCAAGGATGACTGCAAGAACGGATATGTTCTTGACGGATTTCCGAGGACAATACCCCAGGCGGAAGTACTTGACAAGGCAGTAAGTGAATTAAATGAAAGTATTGATTTTGCCATCAATGTAGATGTTAAGGACGAAAACATTATAAGGAGGATGTCGGGACGCAGGGCATGCCTTAAGTGCGGTGCTACTTATCATATAGAACATATCCCCCCCAAGAAGGAAGGCATATGTGATAAGTGCGGATCGGAGCTGGTGCTTCGTGATGATGACAAACCGGAGACGGTAGAGAAGAGACTTAAGGTATACCACGAACAGACACAGCCCCTTATTGATTACTATAACAAGAAGGGAATATTAAAAGAGGTAGACGGATCACAGGATATGAAGGATGTATTCAATGCGATCGTCTCGATCTTGGGAGAATAAAATGGCTGTTACGGTTAAATCG
>JBGUQP010000301.1:0-4765 GCA_045131145.1 Lachnospiraceae bacterium
ATGAAGGGCCATGAGAAGATAGGTATCCTTGCCGGCAATGAAGATAACATGCACACGAAGTTCCGTCTCGAAGGAGCGAAGAGGGCCATGCGGGAAGCAGGTCTTATACCTGATGATTCCTGCATCATATATGCAGGCTGGAGCAAGTCCCTGGGATATGAGGGTTATAAAAAGCTTGCCCACAAGGGGATCACCGCACTTTTCTGCATGAGTGATCAGACTGCGGGAGGTGTTTATGCATACCTTGACGAAAACGGCCTTGAAGTAAGGCGGGATCTTGCAATAATAGGCTATGATGATAAGTTTTTTGCGGAATTCTTTACACCGGGTCTTACATCCATGAGGCTTCCCTTGGAGGAAATAGGCGAAACATCGGCTAAGCTTCTGATCGAGAAGATAACCGCTGAACCATCAGGTGTTAAACTTAGCGGAAACATGGTGAAGATTCCGTGTACAATGATGGTCAGAGAGTCAGTGTAAAATATGCACCTGCGACTCACAGTTTGGCTGTATGCCGCAGGTGCTTTATTTTTATGGCCTGCGGTCGGGAATAGTCAGCGTGACCACCGTTTTTTGAAATCTGAGCACTGCATCCTTCTCAATCCCCCTGTTGCTGCTTAAATAGAATTCTCCGGCTGCCCCGGGATTTATCTCTTCATTTATCTCGTCTCTTAAAGCTATGCCCGGATGGAAGAGGATCTCAAGGTCTCGTCCGTCGTTAAGTGCTCTTTTCACCATTGCTTCTATTAATCTGTCTATACGATCATGATCCATCCTGCCGCTCATAAGAAGGCCCCAAAGGTACATTGTCGAAAGGCCGTGACTTTTACAGTACCTGTCGATCTTACCGGAGTACATTGTAAGGATCATGTTCTTTACCGCATTTACGGGACGATAGGTCTTATACAGATCGGGCACTGACAGGAATACACCAAGTGGCTCCCTTGAACAGCGGATGTATTCAACATCATATTTTTTTTCTTTAAGCAGATCGGTTATTGCCTTCCATACGATGGGCAGATGATGGGTGTGCTGGTGGCTGTCAAGCCTTAAGCACTTCTGAGCGCACTTTACCTTATTCGCTTCCGCTATCTCAATACACTTATTGATCGCAGCCATGCACTTTTCGATCTGGGCTGAGATCTCCTTTTTTATCCCTGTACGGATATTGCTGTGAGGCGGCAGTATATACGAATACAGGAACAGCTTACCCCAGGAAAAACCAAGGTAAGGTCCGAATCCCGAATCGGTAAGGCTCATGCCCTCAACAAGATTGATATGTACGCTCATGTTCGGCAAAAAGGGCAGCGTGGGGATGGCCGAATAAAGCATATCCATACATTCATCAAAGCAGCTTGTATTGGCCACTATGCTGATACTGTCAAGCTTGCCTGCCCTCATGCATTCAAGCATTTCTTCAGATGTATTTTTCGTCAGGGCATAATCGTCTGCATGAATATCAATGACCATACTGCTTACTCTGCCTCCGATCCCGTATCCTTGCAGATAACACAGTCTATAAGATACTTGGGCCTGTTCTTGGTCTCTAAATATATCTTGCCAAGATACTCACCGATAACACCCAAAGACAGCTGGATGACTCCCGCCATAATAAGCATAACAAGCAGAAGGGTCGTATAGCCGGGCTCATTTTTTCCCTGAAGCCACTCAATAAAACTGAAAACAGCAAAAACAAGGCTCAGTATCATTGTAAAAAGGCCCGTCAAGGATACCAGCCGAAGAGGTCTTATAGTGAAGGATGTTATACCATCGGTAGCCAGACGAAACATCTTGGAAAAAGTGTATTTGCTCTCCCCTCCGGTACGCTCTTTGGTATCGAAATATACTATATCCGACGGAAAGCCGAGAGAAGGGATCAGGCCCCTTAAGAAAAGATTGCTCTCATTATACTCCTTAAGGGCATCGATGACCTTACGGGATATAAGCCTGTAATCAGCGTGATTCTTAAGTATCCTGCTTCCCATTATATGCATGAGTTTATAATATGAAAGGGCAGACAGCTTCTTAAAGAGGCCGTCGCTCTCCCTGTTATTCCTTATACCGTATACCACTTCGGCCCCTTCCTTATAACGGTCCAGGAACTCTCCTACAGCATTTATATCCTGCTGAAGGTCTGCGTCGATGGTTATTACAACATCAGCCTTGCTTGCGGTCATGATCCCGGCCCACAGGGCATTCTGATGGCCCGCATTGCCGACTAAGGATACCAGTATATAAGCGGGATCCTTATGGGCCGCATCCGACAGCAGCTTAAAGGTATTATCCTTGCTTCCGTCATTTACGAACAATATCCGGCTGTCCTTATCTATCGCGCCACCGGATATCAGTTCATCTATCTTAGCCTTCATTATCCCGGCACTCTCAAGTATTATCTCTTCCTCATTGTAACAGGGAACCACAAGATACAGGACCGGTTTTTCTCTGTTTGATCCTTCCATTTATCCTCCTGACATAACTCAATAATTATCTGACAGCTTAACCACAACAACATCGTTCACAAGCGCGCAGCAGCCGTATTCCGGGAAGACGGGCATGCTTCTTACGGTCGGATCCTCCAAGGCTTCAACCAGCTTGTCATCACCTGCAACCATCATGTTGATTCCCATCTCATATGTAAGGAAACCCTGCCATGACTGTACTACCAGCCTCGTATCATCAGGACTCCATGTGCCCACCCTTGCGTAACTGTTTGCTTCATCGAATACGAAATTCTTCGTATAGCAGGGGTTATCGGCCGGACTCCCCACAAAAACATATTTGTAATAGGGATGGTAAAGATTATATGTCTGAAGGGTGGTAATGACCTCCCTTGACAGCTCCGTAAGGCTCTGGCGTCCCATAAACATGGCCTGCTGATCATATATCGTCATTATATAGTTACCGTATATGAGCAGGGACAGGGCAATTCCCAGAACGGCTTTATATAGCTTGATGATCCTGATATCAGGCTTCCCTTCCGCCCCCGATACTATCGCCTTAGCAAGACAGAGAAGTACGGATATGGTCATGCTCACCGGTACGGTCATCTGGATCGAAGTAACGGAATCATATGCCATGAGCAGGACCGCGTTGGCGGCAAGGGGCAGAAGCAACAGGGTTACCGTAAACAATACCGCCCTTATCTTACTAACCTTAAACAGGGTAACCACCGCATAAACAAAGCACACCGCAAGCAGTATAAATACTACCGTAAACACCTTACCCTCATATATATTGGTATGAGCTATCACCTGCTTGTAATAATTGGCAAAGTCACTGTATGCGTGTACGGTACTTGCTGGAAGGTTAAGGAGCATGCCCACAGGCCCGTAGGAATCCGTTCCGTTATATGAATCCAGTGTAACCTCATAATACCGTAGATTTATATTCAGGAGAACATAATACAGGCCCATTCCCACTGCCGTGGTTATAAGGCATCTTAACACAAACAGGATAAGCTCCTTAAATGTCTTGTTACCTTTATATAGGCACAAAGAAATGTATACAAGTACCGTAAGACAGGTACATCCGATGCTTGCCTGATACAGTCCCATAAAAAGGGAAATACATACCGGCGGAAGGACAAGTATGATAAGCCTGTTCTCCGATCTTATCATTATATACGCGGCCAGTACGCTTAAAAAACACGACACCGCAAAGGTCGGAGACATATAGCGGTATGACAGGGATACCAGCACGCTTATATTGACCGTGAACAAAAGCGATGCAAGGGCCGATACAGTGAGACTCTTAACATCAAATATATCGAGGATAAGGATAAAAGCGAGAATAAAAAAGGAAAGGGCAATGATCGATGTTACCGGATCGGGGCTTAAAAAATTCCTGCCCCTGTCAAGAAACCTCCAGAACCACCTTCCGTTGCTCAGTTCATGACCGTTGGCATAAGAGACCGATCCATGCCACATCCCGTCGTACTGGTTCACAAGCTGGTGGGTCATCAGAAGAGAATAAGCAAAAACCCCGGCAACCATGTTTATCACAAAAACCGGAAACCATTTCTTCAGTTCATATATCTTTTTAAAATCGTTTATCATATCTTATTTCCCGCTGTAACCATAAACGAAACAAACAATTTCGCTTACGATATCAAATTGATGTATCAAAGACCAATGATAAATGTATCATAATTCCGGGTGTTTATCAAACCGAAATGATATGTTATAATCGCTTAGATATGACTTCCTATATAAATCCGGCAAAGAAAGACAGGACTTTTTTACCTGTCAGCATAGCATTTGTGATCATGGCACTGATCATAGCACTGATCGGTATGAGATCCTATACCCGTCCCGGATTGTACATTTCTGAGGTATGTCCGCACAATGACAGTATCATGTATGATTCCGCAGGCTTTCATCATGACTTTATCAAGCTTACCAATTCATCATCCGGGCCTGTCGACATGACCGGATACGGATTGTCCGACGACTCTTCGCAGCTTGGCAAGTTCACCTTTCCCGGTGTGATGCTTGAAGCAGGCGGAACCATAACCGTATGGGCCGATGAGCGGACCGTTTTCGGTGACGGTTATACTGATGAAGATGCTTTGTTTACGGGTTTTCAGCTGAATGACCACGATTTTTTATATCTGACGGATCCCGATGGTCTGGTCATCGATTCCATCCGTCTCCCCGGAATGAAGAGAGATATGTCTTTTCTCAGAGATCATGCCGGCGACAGAGGAAAAGAGGGTATTCCCACAGACAAGGATACCGATGATCCTGACATTTCGGACAGTGTTTTG
>JBGUQP010000302.1:0-7471 GCA_045131145.1 Lachnospiraceae bacterium
GTAGCCGGCAACCGTAGCGACCGAAAGGCACAGAAGGGTTCCAACTATATAGGTGCCGCAGTACATGATGATACCGCTTAACCATACTGTCGAGAAACGGTTGCCTCTCTTAACCGGAACAGCTTCATAAAAATCAAGCTTGACCCGGTCATTTATATAGGTAAATCCTCCCCATGCAAGCATTACGCCAAGTATTGCGGTCACAATGATCCTGTAGGCGGAATCGCCTATCATGGCCGCACAGTACCTTGCCGCATCATTCCTCATTACCTCTGCTGCCCTTGCCCCGTAATTCGCCAGATACTGACTCTCATCCATTGACATCAACATTAGCAGGAGCAGAATTGCATTAAGCACAACAAAGAGAAGAATGGATATACACCACTGCCATATCCTTCTCTTGTTGTTCTCTATAAGATTAACCCATGATGAGCTTCTTGATGTCATAGCCTGCCACCTCCGTTTCACTTATAAATATCTCCTCAAGCGAGAGGGGAAGCACTTCGAAGAAGACCGTTCCCACTGTCTGGAATGCCTTCTCTGTTTCTTCCCTCGTTCCCCTTATCGTATAAACATGGAGCGAACCCGTTACATCATCCTTGACAAGATCAAGGCCCGCGGTAAGCTTCTTCTCATCCTCTTCCGATTTAAACACACACTGAACCCTCTGGATATTAAGCTTCATATCCTCAAGGTCCTTACTAAGAAGGACTCCGCCCCGATGGAGGAGGCCGACATGGTCGCATATGTCCTCAAGCTCACGAAGGTTATGGGATGCTATGACAGGCGTAAGACCGCGTTCATCCATCTCCTTTGCAAAGATCGACTTTACCCCCTGTCTCATAACAGGATCCAGTCCGTCAAAGGACTCGTCACACAGAAGGTATTTGGTACCCGAACAGATGCCGAGCAGGATCGCCAGCTGGCGCTTCATGCCCTTGCTGTAGGTATTTATCTTCCTCGAAGGAGAAAGATTGAAGGTCCTTAAATACTTCATAAACTTGTCACAGTCAAAGGATGTGTACTGGTTCTTCACATAGGCCTGCATATCCATTGGCGTGGCATTGGCAAAGAAATACGGTGTGTCCGAAATAAAGTACAGATTCCTCTTGGCTTTCGGGTTGTCATACACCTTCATGTCATCAACGGTTATGGTTCCCGCATCCGGCTTGAGCACACCCGAAACCATACGAAGAAGGGTTGATTTACCCGCTCCGTTGGTCCCTAAAAGGCCGAAAACCGTCTTCTCATTAATATCAACACTGACACGATCGACTGCGGTAATGTCATCGAAATCCTTGCTGACGTTATCGATCCTGATCATTGTCCCTCATCTCCTCTCTCTTTTTCCCATTCTTTAATATGGTCTGTAAGCTCCCGCGTCCCGATCCCTGCCTTGACGGCAGTATCACATACATCATCCAGGCGCATGAACACTTCACTCCTGTAATCATCCTTCAGTTTGCTCACCTCGGATACAAAGTTCCCCCTGCCCTTGACCGTGTAGATATATCCCTGCCGCTCCAGTTCCCCGTAGGCCCTCTGGATCGTATTGGGATTAATGGACAGGTCCATGGCAAGAGTCCTGACGCTGGGTATCTTGTCTTCGCTCTTTAAGACCCCGTTCAATATGAGCAGCCGGAACTTGTCGACGACCTGTTCATATATGGGTCTTGAATCCTTCATATCAAGCAGAATCATGGCTTCCCCCTTCCCGTACGCTTACACTTTCTGCTTCCGGCCCTGATTATTGTAAGAAGTACTTCGTACTTCTCTTGATACTTATGTCATAAGGACTCCACCGCTTCGCGGTACCCCTCATGACGAATCCTCGCCGCTAAGGCATCATAAGGGCTCCACCGCAAGCGGTTCCCCTCATGATCATTGTAGTGTGTTTAGGGATATTTTTAATTTTAGGGCCGGAAACAAAACTAAGTGTACTAATTCATCTAGTACACTTAGTATAATCACAGTATTTAATTCTGTCAAGTCATGTCATTTAAAAATCCTGATATGAATTTTTATTTGGTCTCTATCCAGCAGACAGCCCTGATATTATCATCATTCACGCTTATCATTGCATCCCTGTACTGATGAAGGTAATCGCTAAGCTCCCTTTCGGTTATGATGAATACCTTATCCGGGGTATCCGCTCCCACATCCCTTGTGTAGTTAGGATCCTCCTTCATGATATCCTTGGTGGATGTTATACGAAGTCTCTCATATACGTTGAAGGACGAATTGATGAAAACCGAATTAAACCATTTCCTTAAGGCACTATCTTCCCAGTCCTCGTCGTAATAATCATGTCCGTATATGGGATAATCACTTATACACAGGATCCTGGTCCCCTTCTTGTCGAGTACGACCCATTCATTCTGTCCCTTGTATTTACCGAAATACACGGTATCTCCCGCTTCGGCGGACCGCAGCGTTGGAAGTTCTTTACTCATCCTGAATGACGGGATGATAAAGGTTATTGCGAAAAGATACAAAAGCAGAGCTCCCGCGGTGCCGGCAACGATCGCAACATACTTCCTGTTGAGCTGTATCTTCTCCTTTTTAGGTGGAGCACTCTTTTCTTCCTTCTTTTCGCCGATGCCCAATTCATCTTCCAGGTTCTGTTCCGATGAAAAGTCACCCGGTTCTTTCGGCTTTATTTTCGGTTTTATTTCCGGCTTTTTTTCTGTCTTGGCAGCTTCGGCAGCTACCCCGGCCGTTTCTTGCGGTTTTACGGTTTTTAAGAGAGCCTCTTCCCGTGCATCATCTTTCCGGCCGCTTACAGGCTCTTTCTCTTTTAAGGCTTCTTCAGGCTGCTTTACTACCCTCTTTACTACTTTCTTTACAACCTTCTTCTTTACAACCTTTTTTACTGTCGTCTTTACCTGTTTTTCTTCTTCTCCTGATGCCGGTACCGAAGGTGAAACAGTTCCCTCTGTTCTCCCGGCCGAAGCTACCACATCCTGAAGGCCTTCTTCCGATATCCTGGCCCTTATTATTATCTTTTTTTCATTGGAAGTAAGCGTCCCCCATGCCTCATCATCCATCTTCAGATCAAGAAGATGCTGATATGAGCATTTCGGACACTTTATGTCTGCGTCTTTTGTTTTTACCTTAAAAAAGCTCCTGCATTTGGGGCATACACGCATATATGCCATTATCTAAACACCCTGCTCCCTAAATTATTGATCATTCAAAAACAATGATCCATATTAATTATACCGCACAAGACAGGAATAATCCACCTAAGCATATATATGATCGATCTACCTGACTCTTATATCGGTCAGGGCCACCTGGTCACCCGTAAGGGCAACATATATATCGTCATGATCGTCAAGTATCGTCATCGCATTGTGTATGCTTATACCAAGATTGTTCGTTGACAGGCCGATCTTCCTGCCCCTTCTTGTAAAATCAACCTCAACCTCGAATCCGGTCTTGTTTTTCTGCTTCCACCTGTTCCAGTCCCTGAAATCCTCGGTCTTCTTCATTGTAAAGGCATTGGTAACATATTCCTTGGAACCGTTATCCTCACCGTTTAACTTGATCATGGCATATTCGACATATCCCGGCCCGTTTACAAGACCGTCCTCCGAGTAAAAGACAACGATATAAGGACAGTGCCATACCAGGGTGGCCATTGGAAGACTCATGGTATGGAACATGAGCTTGAGGCCGTCCTTAATGGGAATTCCCGGAGTCGAGAGCGCTCTAGTCCCGTTTATCTGTATGTTGGGGATATCCGATTCGAACCTGTCTATATAACTCTTTTCGTCCGCAATCCTCTCGATCTCGCCCTCTCCTATGGTCTCGTCTGATTTTACGGTCTCTATATCATAAATGTGGCAGTTCTCACCGGTTATCCCTATATAAGCCCAGGATACTCCGTCGGCGAGTGCGATGATGGCTTCCACGCTGCCGTAATGACTCTCAAGCCGGATCCTTAAGTGGTCATGATGTCTTCCCAACTCGATCCTGTATTCCGACTTATCCAGCCCCTTTATCTTACCGCTATTTTCCGTCACCTTCATGTTCTCGGCCCTTGTTGCGATATAGTGGCCGTCGAACCACAGCTCGGCGTATTCCTTGTAGGAATAGGCCCCTATGGTCCTGTCATTATTGTGAACATGGGCATCATAGGAATCAAATATTATAAGTGAAGGATCTGCAAAGTCACTCTCGTTCTGTTTCTCTTCCCTGAACTTAAATGTGATCCTCTTGATCGTGTCCTCAATAAGAATTCCTTCCGTTACCTTATCCCTGTAAGTCCTGCAGTGAAGCTCCGTCGTTGCTTCCTCCGTGCTGACGGTTCCCGCTTCACGCATGGAATAGGTTCCGTCCGCATCTAACTTCCGCATCATTATCTGTGTATAGACAGGATCGAGAGTGATTCCCGAAGCCATCGTTAATTCCTCACGCACTACCTGCTGGGGCAGCGGATCACGAAAGCTCCTTCTGGATGTCATCTTATCGTATTCACTCGCCACTGCGATTATCCTGGCGGTCCTCGGTATATTTTCACCCTTAAGGCCTTCCGGATATCCGCTCCCGTCATACCTTTCGTTACAGTATTTGGCACCAATGTCAAAACCCGGGAATTCAGTGACCATCGATAAGATCCTGCTGCCTATTTCCGGTTTCTGCTTTAATATCTTTTCTTCCTCTTCGCTGGGTTCATCCTCATGTATGAGGACATCTTCGGCTATACCTATCTTACCTATGTCATGGACGAGGGCTTCGAAGTATACTTCATCACACTCTTTCTTAGAAAGACCGCTTTCCTCGGCTATCATCCTGGCATAATCGGCTACCCTCACGGACCTCCCCTTGCTGTAGGCATCCCTCTCATCAAGTGCGGTCATGAATGCCCTGGTCACCTGGTCAAAAAGATGTCTTATCGTCCTTCTGTCCTGTCTTAACAGAGAGGTTTCTTCCTTATGAGCCCTTTCTATTGCTTCATTGACATCATAATAAGCAAAGACATACAGTGCGACCGACACAAGAACGATCACGGAATTTGTAAGCGATATACCGTAGGCATAGATCTGGATGATCGATGCAGCGATCGGTGCGATAAGGAAGAGGTATAAGGATGTTCTGATAAACTTCCTGATCCGGTCACGGTACTTTACTACCGCCGATACCTGTATAAGGGGTCCGACGATCGGAATTATATAGCAGATAAGGAATCCTTCACCCCTGTGATAGCGGTTCTGTTCATCTATGATGTAATAGATCCCCGTAAAATGATTTACAATGGCAAGAAACATACCGATACTCGAAAGAAGGGCAACAAACTTAAGCCTCCTGGGTGCCTCGGCAAGGCCGCCTTCATCGGTCAGCAGGTCCATGATATAAAGATCAAAGACAAGTACAACCGCCGGAGTAAGGAAGAATACCACAAGGTTTGCCAACCTTACCATGATATATCCCATCCTGCTCATATCGCCGGCAAATACATAAGCTTCTCTGTCAAATATCAGGAGAAGCATTGCAGTCAGCTGCATTAAAATAAGAATTGCCCGCCTCTTCTTTGTAAGCGCCTTTGTCACAAGCAGCATGACAGCGCTTATGGCGCATATGCCGCTGAAGGTCTGCATCAGTTCAAGTTGGTGATTTTGAAAAAATTCAAACATTTAAGTATCTCCCCGGGCTCCTTACTTATGAAGAATAAAAAAATCCTTAAGCTTATTAAGCAGCTCTTCCCTGTCTACCGTTTTAAGAAAATAACCTTCGGGCCGAAGTGCCACCACGGCCATCACCGATTTTTTATCCGATTTACCCGTAAGGAAAATGACCGGAATGTCCTTGGTCTCCTCGTCGCTCCTTAGCATCTCAAGCACCTGAGGCCCCGAAGTCACGGGCATCTCATGGTCAAGGAGAATAAGGTCGGCCTTGTTCTTGCCAAGCCATTTCAAGGCCTGTAATCCCGAATTGGCCATGGATACCTTATAGGTGCCGCGAAGCCATTCCCTTACAAGGCTTAAGTAATTCGGATCATCATCCACAATAAGGATGCTCTTCTTATAGGTACCGGCTTCAACCTTCTTCACAAAATCCGAAACCGTTTCCACATACAGTTCATTATCGATAGGGCGCTGAAGTGTCTTGTAAATAAGGTCACCCCTTACGTTATCGCACACGAACCTGATATCATCCGGCTCCCCGATAACGATCATTTTATCGTCATCTTCGGACAGCTTATCCATGAGAAAATGCAGGGTGTCACCGCTGGGCCTTACCCCGTCGTCCATAAAGACCGTAACCATGACCGTCCCTTCGAAAGCCCTGTTTATTTCGTCTATCTTCCAGGGAACAAACTCACAGTCGACTCCCGCCTCCTTTGTTTTCTTTACCAGAACCCTGACAAGAAAGGTTTCCTTTTCCGCAATGATAAGTATTTTACTGTCCGCCATAGCTCCCCCTTACAGATAACCAGTCATCTCTTCCAGCTTGTCCCATTCAAAGGCCTTAAGAAGCTTCTCTATCTCCTTAAACCTTGCAGCATCTTCATCCGGCAGTTTATATTCCCTGACCTGTGAAACGATCATCTCAACGGAATCGTAGTCCATCTGGGGAATGATCTCCTTAAGGGCACTGTAGGCATCCTTAAGCTCATCCTCCGGGATCATCTCCTTGCCTTCATCATCCTCCTGCTTCTCAAGTTTCTTAAGTTTCTCTCTGAATTCACCGTATATAACAAAGAGTCTTGAAGCATTCTCATCTATGAATTCCCTATCGTTCTTATTACCGGCATCCTCCAGTTTCTGTGCAAGCTCCGAAAGCTCCTTAGCACCCACGATCCTTGCGGAAGTCTTAAGCGAGTGGACCTTGACCGTAAAGAGTCTTATATCATCTCCGTTATAGGCATCCTCAAGAACCTTGGTGTTTTCCTCTATAGTATCCCGGAACATGTTTATCGCGTGGATGAATCCTCCTATGCCGCCGGAATTCTTAATACCGTCGTCAACTGACAGGCCTTCAACCTCACGAACCCAATCCAATTCAGCGGGAAGCTCGGTGAGTTCTGCAGGAGCATCCTCAGGCTCTGGCTTCTTCATGATCTCCTCGGGAAGATGCATCATTATGGCCTTCTCAAGGGACGCCGAGTCTATGGGCTTGGAAAGATATCCCGTAAATCCCTTGGACTTGTAGAATTCTTCTCCCTCCGAGGCATTGGCCGTAAGTGCATAGACCGGAAGATCCGGGAAATCCTTCCTTATCCTCTCAAGCGTTTCAATGCCGTCCATACCCGGCATCATATGGTCAAGAAGAACTATATTGAAGGTAGAATACTTAAGCTTGTCAAGGCACTCCTCTCCTGACTCGGCAGTGGTCACAAACATCCTGGTAGCTTTAAGAAGTCCCTTTATAACGCTTAAGTTCATCGGATTGTCGTCAACAACAAGTATGTCGGCATCCGGGGCAACAAACTTGGGAACATAAGGCCCCTTGGCCTCATTCTCAT
>JBGUQP010000303.1:0-2148 GCA_045131145.1 Lachnospiraceae bacterium
GTGTTTGGAGGGAAAGAATGCTCATTGATCAAATGGGTCAATGACATATATCTGGATGATAAGAAGGTCTGCGGGATCCTGTCAGAAGCAATGATATCCATGGAGGATGAGGCTTCGGGGACAGTGGTTGTCGGGATCGGGATAAACGTATACGAACCTGTGGGCGGATTTCCCGACGAAATAAGCAGCAGGGCCGGTTATCTGATCGGACAGTATGACAGAGGCAGGTATGCCGGGAATAATGACAGCGGCAGGGGCTTAAGATCTCACCTTGCAAAAGAGATAATAAGCGGTTTCTTCCGGTATCTTAACGAACCGGACGACAGCCTTAAGATATACAGGGATAAATCATATCTTACCGGCAAATATGTTACCGTCAATTCTTTTGTCCCAAATGATAAGAGGGCGGGCAGCAGGGCCAGGGTACTTGGTATAGATGATGAATGCAGGCTCCTGATAGAATACGAAGACGGAAGCAGAGAGGCATTATCATCAGGTGAGGTAAGCGTCCTCCCCACCCCATAATTGTTTCATATACTGACACATCGGTTCAAAACCGGTGTGTCATTTTTAGTTGACAGGAGTGCAATGATGGGATATAATCTTTACGGTTGTACTTCAACACTTTAAAGTGTAACGCTTTAAAGCGGCGATAAATACACCACAGACACATTAAAGCACAAACGGAGGATAAAACAATGACAGCAGTACTGAGTTCGATATTTCTTATCATTTTCTTTGCGATAATGATAGGTGTCGGCATCTATTCAAGAAGGAGCGCAACGGATGTTAACGGATTTGTTTTAGGCGGCAGGGCCGTTGGTCCCTGGCTTACGGCATTTGCCTTCGGTACATCCTACTTCTCGGCCGTTATCTTTGTAGGATATGCCGGCCAGTTCGGTTGGCTCTACGGTATGTCGGCAACATGGGCAGGTATCGGTAATGCCCTGATCGGATCCATGCTTGCCTGGAAGATACTGGGAAGACGTACCAGGATCATGACCCAGTCACTCGACGCCAAGACCATGCCCGAATTTTTCGAGAAGAGGTTCCATAGCAAGAACCTTAAGATAATCGCATCGATCATCGTGTTTATCTTCCTTATTCCTTATACGGCATCACTCTACAACGGCCTCTCAAGTCTTTTCGGCCTTGTGTTTGATATGCCTTACTGGGTGGTTATCGCGATCATGGCCATCCTTACCGGGATCTATGTAATATTCGGCGGATACATGGCTACCGCGATCAATGACTTTATCCAGGGCATAATCATGCTCATAGGCATCACGGCAGTCATCCTTGCAGTCCTTAACAGCCACGGCGGCCTTATCGCAGCTACTCAGGAGCTGTCGGCTGTTGAATGCGAAGGCTGGGCAGGGGGAGCATTTTCATCCTTCCTTGGCCCCGATCCCCTGGCACTTGTATTCGTGGTCATCCTTACTTCGCTTGGTACATGGGGACTCCCCCAGATGGTCGGCAAGTTCTACGCCATCAAGAGTGAGAAGGATATACACAAGGGAACCATAATCTCCACATTTTTCGCAATAATCGTGGCAGGCGGATGCTACTTCCTCGGCGGCTTCGGAAGGCTGTATGCAGATCAGATCTCCTACAATCCGGCCAACGGCAAGCCCCTCTTTGATACAATAGTTCCGGCCATGCTGTCAACCCTTCCTTCGATCATCATAGCAGTGGTGATAGTACTGGTCCTTTCGGCTTCTATGTCAACACTTTCATCACTTGTCCTTACATCAAGTTCAACCTTTACGCTTGATGTAATAAAGCCGGCAAGCAAGCAGGGCATGGATGAGAAGAAGCAGGTATTCATAATGAGGATATTCATCGTTTTCTTCATCCTGGTTTCGGCAGTTATCGCAATAGTCAAGGATTCATTCCCCGGCATCACCTTTATCGCTCAGATGATGGGTGTATCGTGGGGAGCACTTGCGGGAGCTTTCTTAGCACCCTTCCTCTACGGTCTCTACTGGAAGAAGGCCACTAAGGCTTCTGTCGGCGCATGCTACATCTGGGGCTGCGGCATTGCCATCATCCAGCTCATAGTCACCCTGGGCGGAGTGGATGTAAGCTCATGGGGTCCCGTTCTTGGCTATATCTTCAAGTCATCGATCAACTCGGGTGTTGTTGCCA